>NZ_JAHKQZ010000018.1:0-130645 GCF_019345585.1 Shewanella sp. NKUCC05_KAH | reverse complement strand
TCGCTTAACATGCGAAATTTATTATGTTTTTAATTGCAATCAAGTGAAGAATGTCAAATTAATAATGCCATTGGAACATACAACAAACAATGAGTTATTGGTCGGCATACTTGATGATGACCGCAACTATAACGCTAAATTATTAGATGGTCGGCAAGCCGATTTAATTAATGGCAATCAAGTGACGATTCGCCCATGACAGCCATTGTTATCAATTTTGATAAGACATGGATTGCCTCAGCCTCACCTATTGTCATTAGCTTTACCGATGAACCCACGCCAGAGATACCAGAGGTACCCATTAGCCAAGGTACCATTGGTATAATGTGCGGCATAGGCATTGCGATTGCGCCGAGTGTTGCACAGCAGCTAACCATTAAAGAAGCCACCCAAAGCCATGCCACACAGTTAACGTCACAATGGCAAGTTGGCCATGTGACGCAAATCGTGACGGCCAAGTGGCAAGCTAAGGCATTACTGGGTATTACCGCCTCAGTGGTTTGGCGCTGGAATAACCTTGTGCCATGTAAAGCTGATTTGCTTTGGTTGGTGCCACAGTTACATGGTACGCAAGCCAATAGCCTATGGCTATCGCCAGAATCCGTGCCATCACGGGTTGAAATGCTATGGCGGCAACCAGAGGCTACCACGCAGATTATCACGCTGGCTTTACTAAAGAGGGCGCTAGTCGCGACTGAGGTTAAGCTTGCCCACTCGAATATTCGTGCTGCAGGCGATATGAAAGGAATAGCATGGGGGCCACATGCGGCGCGGTGGGTGTGTTCGAGCAAGTATCGACCACCCAAAGGCAAGATCACCATTAACTTTAGTGAGCCTTGGGTAAATGCAGCCAGCCCGATTGTGCTCAACTTTACCCCTTCACCCAATGTTTGTTACTGGGACGATGGCGGAGGCCTGATAGGTACTAATCCATCTTTACCTAATATCGATTTTAAAATCCCGATTGAACCACAAATCCGCAGGTACTACTTAATGCAGCCAACGATCACATGCGTGCGAGTATCAGACAGTTTACCGATTGTGATCACCAGTGTGAGCATTAGCCAAAGCCGTGGACAGTGGGCGAGGTCGGTTAGCCTTGAGTTCTCAAGCCGTATCGATGCGCAGCGCGCCCACAATGAGCTGCTGCTGATCACCATCAACGGTTATGAGTTTTATGCCATTGCCGAGCAGCCAAGCGTCAGCAAAGCCTTTGGGATTGAAACCCACAGCAGCACAGGCCGATCACGCGCCGCTGAGTTGTCATCGCCTTATCGTTTGCCTATCAGCTACACCAACACCGTCTTGCGTAGCCTTGGCGGTATTATCAGTGATCTGTTGCAAAACACAGGCTGGACTGCAGAGCTAAGTGGGATACCAGATTTTAGCGTCCCTGCAGGCGCGTTCAGCGTGGGTAACAAGTCACCGATCGACGCGATTAATGAAGCAGCGAGCCAATTGGGCTGCATGATCTTAGCTGATGATACCACCCGTAAATTGACTATCATTCCCCGCTGGCCAACCGTGCCGTGGGAAATGGCAACAGCGGTACCGGACCTAACAGTGCACGATGCCGTGATCACCAATTACAGCGAATCAGTCTCCCGTAATCCGCTGTGTGATGTGGTTTGGTTGCGGGGTGAACAACAGGGGATTAGCGCCAAGGTGAAACGCACTGGCAGCGCTGGCAATGTTCCCGCAGCTGATATTAGCGCTCAGTTGATCGTAGATAACCAAGCGGCGCGCATCGCTGGCACCAATGCGCTGGCAGATACAGGCGACAAGCTCAACGTCACGCTATCCTTGCCCGTCATGGTTGATTTGCCACCCGCAACGCCTGGCATGTTGATTGGTATCCGCGAAGCCGCCGAAGTATTTAAAGGAACGTGTGATAGTTGGAGTATTCGCGCCAGCGTCAGTGATCGCGGTGATATCGATATCGAACAATCCATTACAGTGATCCGCTCAATCGCGTAACCCTGCTAACAGTCAGCGAGGCACCATGCTTAAACAACTTCAAACAGCGTTAGTATTGCCACGGATGATCATGACTGTAGCTGCTGTAAACGCCGATGGCACTGTCACCGCAAGCAGTGCCAGCGGTCACACTATCCGCGCTATTGGATCAGGAACGGTTGGGGATCACATCTACGTACAAGACGGCAGGGTGCTAGGAACAGCACCCGACTTGCCATTTGTGGAGATAGAGGTTTAGACGCCTAAATTGGATTGCTTCATTCCTATGTATTGTCGCGTTGGTGTTTCACTTGGAAGCTTATTTTTAGACCAAGCATTAAAAGCTACTACACCATATCGTTTAGATACCTGCTTTTTAGCCGCGTACAAACTAATTGGGCAACCAATTTTATTGATAGTATCCATTAGTTTTTTTTCATCAAATTCTTCAGGTAATGATTCTAAAACCTTTTCAAAGTTGTTCATGGTAGATCCTCTGGATATGAGTTCGGATTTATCATTTCATAAACAAGGGTGAAAGTAAATTTTTCATTACAAACAATTACTTAGTTGTATTGTTGACAGGTTGGTTAATCTTTAAACTTATCATGCAACCGCTTCGGGAATAGCTCTGTATACACTTGCCATAGTGTATTAATGTTCCTATGGCCCGTCACCTGAGCCACTTCATCAATGCTATAGCCCTTCTCAAATAGCCGACTGGCACCTTCACGCCTTAGGTCGTGATAGCGTAAATCTTCAATTCCCAATTCATTGCGCACCCGCTGAAACCCTGCAGTAACGCTGCGCTCATTGTAGGGGAAAATCCGCGCATCATTCCTAGGCTGCTTTTGCAGTATCTCCCAAGCCCCACCTAGCATAGGCACCAACATGTGGTTGCCTGCTTTTTTACGCGGGTCCTTACGGTCACGAACGATCACGGCCTTTTGTGCCTCATCTACATCGTCCCATGTTATCCGGCACACTTCACCAATACGCATGCAACTCAGTATCGAGAAATCCAGCAAATCAATATAAGGGATGTGTGCAGCCCGTTGATCTGCTCTTTCAAGCAAGCCTATTTTCAACTTCTCAATTTCAATTGATGTTGGCCTGCGCGAGCGGCGTTCTGACTTGCCGATAAGGTTTTGGCTATGTAAAGTCTCATAAGCTTCGATCACAGGTATTTCTGAAGAAGCATAGCCATAGTTTGGCTTAGCCATTTTCAAGCACCAACGTAAATAGCTGACATCATGATTCACAGTAGATGGCCCTGCACCAGCTTCGCGTCTTAATTTACAATGCTCAACAATGTGATGTGATTTGATATCAGCAATATGCAACTTACCAATATCGCTATCAGCCAACATATTAAGCACATAAAGCTTAGTGCGGCCTAAGCTGATATGCGGATCATCAACATACTTAGCGATTAATGCCTGCAGTGTTATGCCATCAGCCAATGGAACAGGCACACCGCCAGACTCTAGTTTGGCAACTTCTTGCTTCGCCCACGCCTCAGCCGCCGCTTGCTTTGTAAAAGTCTGGTGATCGCTGTAAACTATCTTACCTTTCTTCTTCACCCTAACAGTGCATTTGTAGCGTGTAGTTCCATCAGCGCGAGTTCTAGGATCAATTACATAGAACGCCATTTTGGGTACCCAGTCCTATAATTTTGGATACCTCTCAGGATACCTGACAACGTTAAAATGTGCAAAAATGCGTAAAAATTAGCAAAAATATCAAATTTTCGGATTATAATGAATTTAGATAAAACCCAGCAGCACCAAGGTTTAGCGCCTAAAACCCTCGATAGAACCTTTTCCATTGCCCCCATGTTGGATTGGACTGATTTTATTGTTTTCAGCGGGCTGTAAGCTAGTATGGGAGCCATGTGGGGGATTGGGGATTTATTGAGTTGTTAATGGGGCCCCGTTAAACGCTTGGTGCTCCACGGTGTATAAAGTTGTTATTTCACATGTTAAACATTGCGATCAGCCACGCTGTTTACCATTGTCAATATCCCGCCGAATTCATTCAGTGAGTAACCAGCGGTATCAAGGGGGGCTATTTTGCCCCCTAAAGCCATTAATCCGCAGAATGTTCACTTGAGTGGCGCAGAAATCTTAGCATCAGGGTTTAGGGCAACTACGACAGGTATTAGGTAAGACCACTCGGGGCAACTCGCCGCCATTCAAGACGATTGAATTGACCTTTTTGGCATTATTGGTTATATTGACAGCATTGTCACAAGCTGACCAAGGCAAGACAAACTGCTCGTTTCAACCACAATTTAGCCTGTTTGTTTTACGCCACATGGCGAGGATATGATGAAAAACACCATTATCAATTTAGATGAAGCGAGAAAAGAAAGACAAGCTGAAAAGCAGTTTTTAACTTTGCTTGCAGACGATATTGATGCCGGCAATGTAAAAGTTATCCCTAGCACTGTGTTTGATCGTATAGCTGCGATAAAACACAAAGCGCTTGTTGCAAGACAAAACAATGAATTAATTGAGATGTAATTCATGAATTGGGTAAAGCTTTGGCACCCTATTTATGAAGAAAAATATCTAGCGTTATTAACCTTAGTAGAACGCGAAATAGAACACTCCCCTGAACACTTTTACGAATCAAAAATTTATAAGTTTTTTGAGTGCGTAACTGACTGCATGGAAAACCGCATTTTCATCGACCCTACGTTGCCAGAGTTCGTTATAGGTAACACGTTGGGCAAAGAACATCGAGATTGGCGCAGAGCAAAAAAAGGCATGCCTAATCGCTATCGGTTGTTTTTTAAGTATGCCACCGTTAATGAACACATCGTCTTAGCATGGTTTAATGATGAAAACACCTTGCGTAAAGCCGGTAGCAAAACAGATGTTTACGAAGTGTTTAAAAAAATGCTCTCGCGGGGTGAGATACCTAGTGATATGCAAGAACTCATCACTGCATCATCAGCCACAAAGATACAAAAAATAACTTAGCAGCAAATGAATGTAAGCAGTAAGCCGCGTCTAATTAGAACGCGGCTTTTTTGTCGCTAAAAATTAATTGAGTCATATACACCACGCCAAGTAGCTTCCCATTCATAAATACTGAGCAACTCGCCAGTTGTCCCTCAAGGTGATAAGTCCACAAATATTTTCAAGCTTAAATGTCCGTGTCACTTCTTCCGTTCTGATACTGTATCGCTGAAATCAAGGAAGATTGTAAAATTTTTGCGCGTTTACACGTATGTTAAATTATATATTATGTTAATTATCAATAAGTTAGTTTTTTATGGTTTGAGATAATAGGTTTTGGGAAACGCGCATGCGCGTTTTTCCAGATGGTGTATTTGATAAAAAGCTGATAAGTTCCTTTTATTACAAGTAATTAACAGTGCGCGTTTTTACTGGTCTAATGAGGTAAACAGCGCAGCGCATAAATACTAAGACGTTATAGCTTTTAATTAACTTCTGTTAAATATCGGAGTTTTATGGATTTATTTAAAGCAGCAAGACAAGAGTTAAAGGTAGCTGATGCAGCAATCGAGCGTATGAAGATTGCTAGTAACTTTGATGACTTTGATTCTGAGTGGCGACTTTACCTGAACGCTATTGAAAAAGTCTTTGTAAAGGTAGAAAGAGCCGCGCAACCGTATCGAAACAAGTTAGTATATGACAACATCATCATTACACGCATCTGCCTTTTATAAGGAAGTCTCAAAAAGTAAAGAGCTTTGGTCAATCCGTGATTCTGGAGGAATACCATCGCCTAACAATCTAGATGGAGTTAGGGTAATGCCATTCTGGTCGTCTAGATCTCGTGCAGAGAAATTAATTAAAAATGTAGAGGCCTACAGAGGGTTTGAGCCATTTTCTGTACCTTTATCTGAGTTTAGTTCTCGTTGGGTTACTGGTTTAATCAAGGATCAATCGCTTGTAGGTCTTAATTGGTCTGGGTTGAAAGCAACTGGCTTTGACGTAGCGCCTAGGGAAGTTCTTATTAATTTAGAGTACTTAACTACTAAAAATAGGAATTCTATTTTTAAAGTAATTACTGCATGTTTTCGCGGTAAAAAATAATTTTACAAGTGGTACAAGCCGTTCGCTTCGCTCACTCGGGACCGGCTAAAGCCGGCCCCTTAACCAAAAATTATGAGAAGGCAAAACTATGAGCATTAAACAGCAGGTTGAGGACGCGATATTTTTAGCGGAACATGGAAGGTATCTTGGTGCGCTAACCAATTTAATGCTTGCTGTTGCGGCCTCTTCAAGAAAAACCTTTCCTAAAGATACAACTAAATCAATAAAAGACCCGAAAAAAATGATGGGAGATGGCGAAGCTTTCACTCTATTTCTAGGTGGTCGGATAAGGAAAATTCTGTTTGGCGATTTTGGTGGCCCAGAGATTGGCAATAGCGGTATCTGGGTGAACTTTAAAGGTAAACAGCTTGATGTGGCTTATATTCTCTACAAATACTACAGATGTGAGCTCGTCCATGAAGGTGAGTTACCTGAAGACATAGAGTTTACTCCTCCAGCTAACGACAGAAACATTGGAATATCTAACGGTGGTGTCAGCGTTTCGATCAGTGCTGGTAACACTATGAATCTTGACTATGGCTGGATAGGTCTTCTAGTGAATGCGGTCACTCATGCGAGGTGCAATGGAGAGTTGTTTGGTATTGAGCATTTTGATTTGGTTGCCGTTGATGGTGTTAGCGAAAAAGATCACTGTGACTCAATTGTCAAAAAATATGACATCACTCCGGGTCGTTACCAAATCCTAAAGGAGGCAACGTGGCATATAACGCCAACTAGCGTCGTTGGCGACAACGATGACGTGTTGATAAAAAAGTTTAGCGCTCTTGTAGAAAAGAATATTATCAATGGTGGTGCAATAACAGGCCTATCTAGTCATCAACTGTCGGATCGAGCAGGGAAACTTCTCCCCAAAGGGTTGGAGATTATTAGAGAGATAGGAAAGGTGTACCAAATTGTTCCAGCTTAACCTCATAACAATTGGCTGTTGTCGGACGCTCCTACGCTGCGCTCCGGCAAGCCGCAAAGCCAGGCGTTAAGTGTCCGAAGATTCAGAATTTAGAGTTTGGTTCGCCAAACTGAAAAAGACTTGGGAGTATGGATTACCGTAAGTATCGAGGCCGATGTGTCGCTCGAAATAGAACTATCAACTGCACCTTTGGTAACTTTGGAACAGGAGAAAGCCGATATGAAGAGCAATAGTAATAGCAATATTATGAAAAACGTAAAAAGTGGAATCGTGGCGTTACTGGGGTGCCTGGTGGTAGATTCTATTTCGAGCGAGTCACAGGCCAAAAATACTGCTGTAGTCTACCCGGGAGCGCGCCATGGGGGTTCGATTCCCCCGAACCCCACCACACTTAACAAGGCTAGGCACAGCGACGGCTTTTCCGTTGCGGCTTCGCCTTCACTACAAAGCCGCACGTGCTAGCGGCGTTAGGGTTCAAATGCAAAATTACTGGGCACCATCAAGAATCATCGGCCTTTTCAGTATTGCCTTTATTATCTTGGCGGCAACTACAAGCTATGTAGGTACAAACAGTCCAATATTAATACTGAACGAGAACCAAGTTCTTTATCTATTTTCAACCTCCGCACAAGTGCTAGCTGGGGTCTATGGCTTAACTCTCACAGGCTTCATATTCTTCCGCAATGAACTTAGTCGTGAAGAGCTTGAGGATGAAACATTAGTCGAGGCTGTAGAAAGCCTTAAAACCAGGTACTTCACTTTACTAATATTTGTAACCCTATCTTCCGTTGTTACACTGTTACTCTCAAACTTGGCCATATCATACGAGAGCACAGGAACATCGCTTAGCACTATAATTATAAACTCGGCACAGTCCGCCTTTGTGACCACCTTACTGGCTGTCACCTATTTCATTTTTGAAGTCATATCACCTAAACGAATTGAAAGAGAAAGCAGGAAGCTTCAGAGTCAGGTAGACCCTGAAAGAGAGGAAACAAACAAAGGAAGCCTCGAAGAGTTCTTGAAGAACTACAATCAAATTGAAGAAATCATTGCCAAGTATGGTTCAATATACCAAACAACATCTTCAATGGAGTATGCCAGTAGACCTCGCCGGCACATTTCTAATGCAAAATTATCCGAGATGCTCTACCGAAACGAGAAAATTAGCGAGTCACTATATGGTGAAATTAGGGCTTTAATAACTCTTCGCAACTCGATAATTCATGGTGCAGAACCGGTTGTTAGCGAGCACATTGTGATTAACTCCTCCACTATTTTGAGCGAACTGCGTAAAGCACTGGATCTAGGTAATTGACCCCTAACAACTGGTTCAAGTCGTTCGCTTCACTCTCTCGGGACCGGCTAAAGCCGGCCCCTTAACCAAACGTTAATCCATTGAAATTTTAATCCATTCTCCACCTGCACCTCGGGATCCACATCAACCAAATCGCCCGGTTTAAAATCGGGCGATTTGCTCTCGCCTTCCACCCTCGCAATAAACGAGCGCTTACTGCATTTTATCGGGCAGGGTAAAGCTCTATATCGAGGGGAGAGGGCTATTTACTTTTTAGGTAAGCGTCCGCCGCTGGCTAAGCACTCTTTGATTGTTTCGTATGGGTTATAGTTTTTAGTGCGTTTATAAGAGCGACTGGATTTATCGTGGCAAATATCATTCTTGCTCTTTTTTACATTGGGTTCACTGGCATCTTCATTGGCGAAGGTGGCGGGGGCAAATAAACACAATATTAAGCAAGCTAATATCCATCTCATCGATTAATTCCTTTTAATTACTACTCACTATTTAAAAAATCATTACAGCGCTTTGCCTGTGAATACCACTTTGCCGACGATGGTGCAGTTACCATTGATTTCGACAAATTTATTTGGCCAGTCGGGGTTTAGGGCTTTGAGGTATTTTTTATTGCCATCGATGATCAGCTGCTTGAAGGTGGCTTGGTTTTCATCATCCAGGCGCGCCACTACGTAACTGCCGTTCTCCACCTGTGCGTCGGGGTCGACATAAATCAAATCGCCTGATTTAAAATCGGGCAGCATGCTCTCGCCTTCCACCCTCACAATAAACGATCTTTTGCTGCATTTGATTGGGCAGGGGTAAAGCTCTACATCCAGTGGCGCCACTTCGTGAATATCTGTCCACACACCTGCCTGCACCATGCTTATCAGTGGTAAATAGTGACCAGCATTGGCGACCACGGTCGCGTTATCCATGTCACCCACACCAAAACGCAAAAACTCTGGCGTCGTCTGTAAGGCTTTCGCTAGCGCCTCAATATTTCGAGGATTTTTAGTATCGCCACGCTCTAATTTTTGAATTGATGTTTGCGCAGTGCTTACTAGGTCAGCTAGCTCATATTGAGTCATTCCTAATGCCTTGCGCAGCCTTTTTACCCTTTCTGCAATATCCATATAAAAATTCGTGACCTCGATAACCTTAAGTAATTTAAAACAGAGTATCACAACCTTTTGTTATCTGAGTCAAATAGCTAATGGTTATTAAGAATGCTTACCAAAAGTAATCTTTTATATTGACGATGGGTTAAAGTGATCATAAGATGACTTTAAGTTATCCGGAGGGGTTTTTATGTCACATATCGAAGCTGCAGTAAAAATAATCGGCGGCCAAACCAAGACTGCGAGGCAATTTAACATTCGTCAGACGCATGTTTGGAAATGGATCCATGTCAACAAACAAGCCCCAGCTAAGTACATCAAGCGCATTGCTGCGTTGACCAATCACGAGATCACAGTTGAGCAGTTACTGGCCGACCATGAACAGAATCATAAAGCCAAGGGAATGCAGCAATGAATATGGCCTTTGCATTACTGGCGCGTTTTGAGTCGCCAGTGGTGGCACTTAAGGATATTAGTGACGAGTTTTTAGGGTTAACCCCTAAAACCGCAGAGCAAAAGGCCAAGGCGCAAGATTTGCCCTTTCCTACTTTCAAATTACGTGACTCGGAGCGTTCACCGTCGCTAGTGAATGTGAAGGATTTGGCGGCGTACATGGACAGCCAATATGCGTTATCGCGTAAAGACTGGGACACGATTCAGCAAGCCAAGCGCTAACGCAGCAGCTAATACAACTGCTTATAGGCACGGCAACGCAGGAGGATTTATGAGTTATCGGCAAATAAAAGGCACCACGATTGAAGTACCAGATTGGGTACAAGTACCGGCTTTTGCAGAGTTTAGTGAAGCAAAGTTGGAGAAGAGCCGGCGCGCGATTGCGTATCTACGCAGTAAGTATTTTGGGAATGGAGTTGGTAAACGAAAAACCAGAGTAGCAGAAAAAACAAAGCCACAACCGCTGTAACGGTTATGGCCGATATCACTTAATGAGGACACACCAAATGATGGCAAGAAGCATAGCAGTAACTTCCCCTTTAATTCAAGCACCCGCCCTAATTTTGTCGGCGCTGACCACAGCGCAGGAGGCTAATGCCTTTATGAACCAATTTAATTTTGACCTTAACAATCATTACCACAGCAGCATGCGCCGGCTAATGGTGGATGTGCATACCCGCCATGGTGATGCGCTCGCGGATGCAAACCCTATTAGTGCTGCACGTTATCGCGGTATGGCGGCAGGGCTTGAACGCGTTGCGTTATTGGTGCTGGGCGATTCCTTTCTATACCACGCGTGTAGCGAGCTGGGCGATGAGCTTGAGCGGCTGCATGAACAAATGATGGCTGAGCCTAACGCTGAGTAGGGGGAAGTATGAAATTAGCCAATGTCGATTTATCAGAAATCAGAGTTGTCTCGCTTTATGTGATCACCTGTTTCATGTGTGAAAAACAACTCCATCTAGCCGCGAGTGAAATTGATGCCAGTGTCGGTGATGCAGCAGCAATGGCAGCATCACAGGGGTGGCATAGCTACGAAACCAGCGATGAAAGCTGTTCTGTTGCCTGCCCAAGCTGCATTAAAGAAGCGCAGGAAAACGAAGGGGAGGATTAGGCATGTGTACGTTAGCAGCAGCAGAACGAATGTTAGCCACTGGCAAGTTTTACAGTGCCGGTACGTTAGCCGCCGATTTAGGTATTTCGGCCGCGAGTGCGTCGGGTAAGTTATCGAACATTCGCTCTTCAAAAAAATATCAGTGCGTGGTGACGCCTTTGCCCAATCGCAAGGTCAAGGTCGTAGCCATTAACGGTAAGTCTGTTTCTAAACAATCGATGTGGGATTTAGTGCTGTTCAAACGGCCATTACCGCAGGGAGTGCACGCATGAGGCAGCAGAGCCAAATACTCGCCGAACTCGGCTCAGCACCGCGGCCTGTTTTTAATGGTCGCCACCCAGCAGGTTTGCGCAGTGACGGTTTGCCTTATGCCAGCCGCTGCAAAGTGAGTGATGCAAAACGTGCGGAACGCGCGCGGACTCGCCGTATTGAAGATATGGCGTTAGCCAAAGAACTGGGCATTAGCCTAGAAGAATTACAGGGCGGTGCTCTATGAATGATCATCAAGCCGACACTGAATTTAGTCGTCCCACTCACTCTAAAAATGGTGGCTGAGTCATGGCTAGAAAGTCCCATTCGTTTGCGCATTTACTCAGGCACTTTCGTTCCCGTCGAGAAGACCTGCTGACTCTGTTTAGGCAACATCACGAGGACCCAACCGAGTTGAGTTTAATCAGATTAGCCGAGGTATTTGGCGCGCTTGATTGCCTTTACTGGCAGTCGCTTGGCTGTGGTGAAGTGTTGCTGGCTAAAAAAATCGCTAGAACGATTAAGGAGCCGTTCGAGAGCACTTTAGGTGCAGCGTGTCACGTTTCAACCGTTACTTCACATAGCAACTTCAGTAAGACAACGAGTGAGAGCTGTAACCCTCAATGAGCGCGCGCACCACTTCTAATCAACTTCCTTTCAAGCGGCGTTTGCAGCATTTGCCAACGCCGCTTGCTGATGACGTACTGGCAGCATTTGCTGTTGCAGCTGAGCGCTTGCCTGCCGCACCGGTGGACTTGTGGGAGGATGAGGTTTTTGGCGTGCGGGAAAAGATTGATACCACTCGCTTGTATCAGCCTATTTTCGATAAGCCAGCAGAGCGTTTTACCGCGGCAAAAGGGTTTGAAATACTTGCGCCGCTGTCATTCCATGTGCGCAATAAAGTACAAAATACCTATCAGCAACGTGTTAATCGCGGTGGCATTGCTGCTGGTTCGGCATATTTACGTGAAACCATTAAAAAGTTAACAGTGGTTTGGCATAAGTACCCATTTTTTAAAATATCGGGCATGAAGTTTGTTAAGCAACCAGAGCCTGTTGAGCAAGATGATGTTGTTGATAAGGATGAGATTGAAAACAGATTATTAGCTAAAGCTTCGCCCTTCAGCGCTTTTAGGTTATTGCGCCATCGCAAGTCAACTGAACTAAAAAAGGCTTCAGCAATCATTGCGGATACTTGCATGCAGCAGGTTAAAGAGATTGCTGCTAGTGCAGACAAGGATGCTGCTTATTTTGATGCCTATGACGCTGCCGCCAAAATATGCCAAACATGGGGTGTTATTCCACCCTACTGGAACGCAGTAAAACGTGATCATATCGAAGATGCTGCCGAGTGCGCCATATTGCGCATGACTTGTGCAAAGTGGTGGGGCAGGCAGTTGCTAAAGTTGCGTGACCAATGCTGTGAGCATTTATGTATTGTTGTCGGCTTAGTTAATCAACACACGCCTTTTGTGAGTGACGAGTGCTTTAGCGAGTGGACCTCGCAGCAACGTACTGCGATGCAATGGCTTGAAAGCACAATGATTGAAAACGAAGCGGGGGTGATATTGCCGCTGATTGAAGCGGCGATGGCCGGTAATGCGAACCCTTCTAACCGCTTAGTTGAGTTAATTGTGCGTGCTCGTGGCTTAGATGAAATGGCTGAAGAGTCGGGCAAAATTGGCTTTATGGTCACGCTTACTTGCCCAAGTAAGTTTCACATGAAATCCCACAAATGGGATTTGAACAACGCCAAAACCGCCCAGCAATATCTGGTAAACGTGTTTGCTAAAATCCGCGCTGCATTAAGTTACCGCAATATTCCCTTTACCGGCTGCCGCGTCACTGAGCCGCACAAAGATTCAACCCCGCACTGGCATATGCTGTGTATGGTCAAGCCTGAGCATGAGCTGGCAGTAAAAGCCATTATCAAAAAATACGCCTATGAAGTTGACGGCGACGAGCCAGGTGCAAAAGAGCACCGCTTATTAATCGAAGCGATTGATAAGCAAAAGGGTTGCGCCGTGGGTTACATCATTAAGTACCTTTCCAAAAACATCATGGGCGAGCACATGCAAGGCGAGCTAGACCTTGAGACGGGCAAGCCTGTTAATGAGGTTGCGCCACGCGCCACAGCTTGGGCTAACCGCCATCGGATCCGCCAGTTTCAATTTTACGGCACATCATCAGTGCAGGTTTGGCGTGAGCTACGCCGGCTAAAAGTTGGGCCGCAATCGCCAGAGATTGAGGCTGCTAAAGCTGCTGCGTGCAACTCGGACTGGAAAGCTTTTGAATATGCGATGAAAAACGCCCAGCTATCACTCAATTATGAAGTCACGCCGCAAGGCAATGAGTACGGTGAGGTGACTAAGCGGGTGCAAGGTATTAGCGGCATTGCCTTTGGCGAAAAGCGCTTAATTATCACCCGTGGCGAGCGCTGGAAACTGCGCAAGGCAAACGATGATGAACTGGAGGCATACAAGATTTTAAAGCAGCGCCGCAAAGACTTATTCACCGTTAATCGTGCCATGAATGCTGAAAGCCGGCTTTCAAGAAAAGAACTCAAAGACGCTATGCCGAAGTGGAGCATGGCGCTGTTGCCGTTGCCTTTTGGCTCTCCTTGGACTTGTAGGAATAACTGTACAGACCCTGTTTTGGAGGAGGTTGATAGCCGAATTATCAGGCACCTTGCGCAGGTGGGTATTACTGACCCTGCCAACATTGAACGGTTATTGTTCGATGGTTGTCGAGTGATGGATGCCGACGGCGGGGAATGGTGGGTTGATGATGGCCATCTGCGGAACGAACCGTATCGATATCGTGAAATTAGGGATCTTCCGCTCGATGAACTCGTCTCAGAAATGCAGTCGTGGGAAAAAACTATGGAGTATTCAGCATGAAAACACTGATCCAAGGTTGTGAAAGTGCCGAACAGTTTGAGGTATTGCTTAAGCTAACAGGCATCAGCAGCGAAGATAAAAAAAATGCGCTGCGCGCTCACTTAGTTGGAGGTCTACCAGCTAAGCGCGCGTATGCCCGCTTTCATGTTACCCAGCAGCATTTTAGCCAGGCATTAATACTGCTAAACAAAAAAGCAGACTTGGCCATGCAGTATGCGGCGTTACAAAAAAGCAAAGATGAGCAGAACTTTAACGAGCTGCGACAGCGAATCATTGAAGCAAAGTAAGCTGGCGGATATCGGCTGCAATTGACTGAAGACCTTCGGAATCCGCCAATTTATGACCCAGAATTCAGATAATAAAAACCACACTAGATAAGTAGTGTAAAAATTGAGATATAAATAAATTGGATTAGCCTGAACTCAACTTGTTAATACTCAAATCTCGATGTAATCAGATCCGGCAGGTTACTTTAACTCACTTTAGCTCCAAAGCTTCTTAGCACTCGTTTAGTGAATCGAAAACTGACGAACGAGTTGCTCTACATAATCTCATCTATTTATCAAATGTTTGGCTCCCGTAAAGTGACTAACAATGTATGGTTATACAGTCGTATTCAAATTTAGATGCTTTTAAGTGTTTTTTAACTCATTAGTTTGCGCGTTTTTTCAGCCTAAAATTAACAAAACCCTTTAAAATCATTTGTATATACTTTTCCACAATTAGTTAATAGGTTTGGAAAATGCGCATGCGCGTTTTTCCGGATGGTGTATTTGATAAAAAGCTGATAAGTTCTTTGCATACAGGTAGTTAACTGTGCGCTTTTTCACTGGTCTAATGAGGTAAGCGCGCATGTGCACTAATATATTGTTAGGTACTAAGGATTATAAATGAAAGAGTTAGCTGTTCTAGCTAGTAAAAAATTAGAAGACGTTGAAAAGTTTTTCGCTTCTTATCAATCTGCTATTTTTTTTCATTCGTCTGAACATATAGCAGCAGGATTACCACCACATTTGGCAAAAAACATCCATGGAAACATGCCCCTTAGAATTTTAGACCGAGCTCCAACTGGATATGAAAAAGAACCGATCCCAGCGATTGAATTTAATCAAGGTGAAATGAAAAAGTATATGCTTGAAGAGGGAGGGCAAAAAATATTTGAGTTCTCTGTACAACTAATGTATTCAAACTTTGAGCATTTCATAAGAGAGGCTTTGGTTGCTCACAATCCTGAACGGTATAGTGGAAAAATTGTTTATTTTGGCAAAGAGAAATTAGAAGAGCTTGGGATTAATATCCCAGATGAAGTTGTATCCAACATTATTATTATTAGAGAAACTAGAAACTGTTTAGTACACAACTCCGGTGTATGGGATGATAAATCCGCGAGAAAGTTATCTAAGGCAATAAATGGTGTTGAAAATAATGAATTTCAGTTGGCAATTGGTTCATCTTCTGGGGAAATTTATAAGACTCCTGTTGGTGTCAGTATAAATACGGCGCTAAATCAGACAGCCAACATAAAATGGATGACGGCTGTACTGCAAATTTTCTATTCCGAAGTAGCACGTACCTAACAAATTGTTGCACGCGGACACGATGCAGTTGTCGAGGTTTTTGCTAAAAGAAAAGGCAGCAAAAACAGCACCAGCTTGCTCACCGGCGAATAAAGCGTTATATGGTTTCAGTGGGAACATCTATGCAAGCGGTTTTTAAACGGTTAATTAATTTAATAAGTATTATTGCTATTTTAGCTTTGGCATTATTTATTGTCATGATGGTTTCTGGATCTGTTTCTAATTGGGTCGTTTTCACAGAAGCAAATTTGATCCCACTAGCATTAGTTTTCATCTGTATTGTTGTAATTAACTATGTGGCTTTCGGTAAAATAACTATATGGCATAAGAGTATAAAATAACCATATAAAAAGTTACTCAAACGGACGCTGAACAGTTGGCTAGCACTCGTTCCTCGTACATTTTAGCCAGCAATTTCGCGCCGCTTAGTAAGGCGTTAGCTTTCTTTATACTCTAAAAAAATATATTAAGGAGTCTATGTGACTTTAGAAGAATTAGGATTTAGTAATCACGATTTGTTTTTGTTTATTATTTGCCCTATTTTAGGCGGATTAGTAGGCTTATTTAAAGGAGCTTCAAAAATAAATCCTCTTGATGGAGATGCACCTAAAGTAGGCGAAAGTGGAAAAACGTCATTAAAACAAGCAGACTGGGTAATGGGTTGGTGCATTTGGGGAGCATTAAGTGGCTTGTTGATAGCGTGTTTATTTTTAGGAGCTATTAAACCCGATCCAGGGTCATTAGGACGAGTTATGGCATTAGCTATGTTTGCTGGTTATTTAGGCCCACAACTGTGGAGTAAGCAGGAAAAAACAATGTTAAATTTAATAGATAAAAAGCTTAAAAATGTTGAATTAAATGAAAGGGACAACGACAAAAACGAAAGCTAACAAGAAAATAAACAAGGGCAAGTAACAGTTGTCTACGCTTCGCTACACAATTTTAGCCAACCATTACTTAACCTGTTATTTAGGTGTTAAATCCATAAATTATATAATCTGTGACGCATGTTGAAAGGCGCATCATAATTCACTTCTGTTCAACAAATGTTTTTATAAGTGATCGCGCGGCAGTATTATCGAACAGCAAATCTTTAAATTATCGAAAAAAATGCCAGAAATTTTAATGGATCGGGTGTGATCGCTAAATGATCGCTATCGCGTTTTTTTGCGTTTTTTGTAATGGGGTTTCGTCAGTGAAAGCCTCCAGCGCTGGCGCGGTTTTAGGGGATTGCGTTACTGCGTTTTTTTCACCCGATAAAGCGCGCAGGCGTGGCGTGGGTCTGACGGCGCGCGCTGGGTTGAAAGTGGGGGTAAATCGCAGGCAATAAAAAACCGCCCGAGGGCGGTTGATGGGAATGGGGTTCCGATAGTTACTTGGCTTCGGTTGCGACCGCCAGTTGGTAAGGCTTGAAGCGGACTATCTCTTCGCCGGCCCATTCGTTGATGGCCAGTAGTGATTGGCGAATACAATCCAGTTCGTTAGCATCAAATACCTGTGCGGCCTTGCCGGCATCACCAAAGCCGCCGGTATTGTTGGGCACAATTCCCATTAGCTGAGGCGGTACGCGGTGTGATGCCAGCTGGTCGTCACGGCTGACGTTCTTAATACTCAAAAACTCATCATTCGCGGCAACTTCTGCCACTGGGATTAATTTGATCCCATCCTTATTGCCACCTGGTGCATGCAGAAATAGATTGCGGAAGTTACCAGGGCCTTTGCTGTTTCTTAGGGATTCACGCAGCTTGTCGACGTCTTTCTCATTCACGGTTGAGTCGGTGAGGTACATGATAAATCCAGCGTGACTACCGTTCTCATAGTACCGACGCCTAAACAGGGTCGCGCTCTCGTTTAACAATGATGAGTTCATGCTAGCCACATAGTCGGGGATACCATAAACCTCTTGGTTTAGGTCTGGATCTTTTACATGAAAGATTGATGCTTCGGGAAACTCCATTTCCTCGTGAAAATTAGGTACCCACCAATACTGATTAGGTTTAATGCCTACTCGAGTATATTTAGCCGGCGAGGCTTGATACTTCAATGCTCCGCCAAGGCGATTCTTAATGACTTGCACATAGGCATTATCAAAAACCAAATAGTCGAGCACAATGGCGGAAAAGTCATACAGGCTGAGCTTAGGATGCGGGATAAAACAACTTTTTAGAATGTTGCGCTTTACCTGAATTGCGCTGGCATGATGCACAGAAGCACGATAAATCCGACTTAGGCCCGTCAAGGACAGCGGCGGCTCATAGTACTTGCCGTTAGACATGGCCTCAAGATAGTCGAAAATCTCCCGCTGGCTCAGTACCGGCATGGGGGCGCCAAAGGTAAAGGTCTCAATTCGTTGCTCTTGCGGCCCTTGCTGCTGTTGCGGTTTGGCTGTCATAGCTCGAGCCTTTCTATATTTTGCCATTAGTCGTAAATCTCCAACGTCGATGTACTGGTGCCGCTGGTATCCAGTGGCTCATTGTAAAGTGCATGCATTGCCGCCCACGCGATATCGGCGTGGCTAATTTCTTCGCTGCGAGCGGATTCATAGGTAACTTGTTTGCCGCTAGCTGTCAGGGTTTTACGGATGCTCATAAATGCCTGGGCGAGGTCGGTCCAACCTGCGTCATATTCCAAGCGGCCTTTGCTGATCACGTCATAGGCCTTGATCACCATCTGACTTTTCAGCACAGGGTTGTAGAGGAATGGCGTGACCTGTGGGAAAAACTTCTTCACCAGTTGATACACTGCCTCACCAAGACCCGTGGTATCGATACCGATAAAGGTCACGTTGTATTTATTGCAGATATCCTGAATTGCTTTGGCCTGCGCCTCAAAGTCCATCCCGTTCCAGCGGTGTTTTTCAATCACGCGGAACTTACCGCCTGGCACAGCAGGTGGGCAGATCACAATGCAACCGGCGCTATCACCTTTGCCGCCTTTGTTCGGGTCATAACCAATCCACACTTCACGGTGAGCGAGCGGTCTTGGTGCAAAGGGTTTGTAGTCTGTCCACACTTCCCACGAGTCAACCATGCAGCGCTGCATCATCACCATAGGGAACACTGACATAGTGTCGTCGATGAACTCGCACATCAGCAGGTTTGAATATTCGTCAGGGCTGTACTCTAAGTGCAGGGTATCGGGGTCGAATAAGTTGCAACCTTTACGGATAGCATCATCGACCGTAACCACTTGCCGCCATTGACCATCCTCACATCTGCGGCCATTTGCAAGAGCACTGTGGCTCACATCAATCTCAATACGATCGGCTTTAGGGCGGCCACGGTTAAACAATGTGCCAGTCCAAAACGGGTAGGCGTCGTGGGTAATCGATGACGGGGTAGATATGTAGGTTTGGCGCCATTTTGCATGGATAGCCATACCTGAGGCGACCTTGCGGAACTCTTGGAACTTGTGGATCCAGAAGTACTCATCCAAATACAGGTTGCCGTGGTACGACTGAGCCGTTCTGGCATTGGTGCCCAAAAAGTACAGAATGGCGCCATTGTGCAGCACAATCGGGTCGCCCTTGAGTTCAATGCCGGTAACATCCTTCACGAACTGAATGATGTACTGCTTAAACACATGGGCCTGCGCTTTACTGGCCGATAAGAAGATTTGGTTACGGCCCGTTACTAGGGCATCGATAATGGCTTCATGGGCAAAATAGTACGTCGCGCCAATTTGGCGAGACTTTAAGATGTTGCGTATACGCTGAGTTAAGCCTGCGGTGTACCATTCCTTTTGATAGGCAAACATCGAGCCTTGGAACGCATCAATCAGCTTTTCCAAATCCTCTTCGCTTACATGGTTCTTCACCGGCGGCTTTTTAGGTCCAGCATTGCGGTTTTGTACGTTCGGATTGAGGTCTGCCTCATTACCGCCATTGTGATAGCGAGTGATGCGCGCAATTCGTTCCAGCTGCCGACCGAGTAGGTCTATCTCCTTAAAATCCTTGCCGTCTTTATCCTCTTTGTTGATGAGCTGCAGCATGCGCATTTCAAGCGCAGAGTCCACCCTGTCAATGGGTTTGGCATCTTCCCAGGCATCGCGTTTTTTCCAACTCGACACGGTACTTTCAGGCAGTTGTAAATGCTGGCTAATCTCGCGGACAGCCCAGCCTTGCCAAAAAAGGGTTTTGGCAGATTGGCGTTGATTCTTATCTGTGGAGATTTGGGGATTCAGTTTCATGGCGCCAGTGTAAATAGCCCAATACCGAAAACCCTGCTGTTTAAGCGGTATCGGTTTCCTTATACCGCCCGAAGCCCTTGCCCATCATCGCCTTGCTCTTGACCATACAGGCAGCAGTTAACAGACCTAATTCAACCCCAAAGGGCGACAAAATGGCTAAGAAATCGAAATTTTTCCGTGTATTTACTGAAGGACATACGACCGACGGCCGAGTCGTTGAGCGTCAGTGGATCTTGGACATTGTAGAAACCTATAACACCGCAAAGTATGGCGCCCGTATTTGGCTTGAGCATATTCGCGGTATTACCCCTGACAGCGCATTTAAAGCCTATGGCGATGTGACCGCCGTAAAGGCTGAAGAAGTCGATGGCAAATTAACTCTGTTCGCGCAAATTGAGCCAACAGACGAACTGATCGCCATGAACCAGAAAAAGCAAAAAGTGTATACCAGTGTCGAGATTGATCCCGACTTTGCCAAAACAGGCAAATGTTATCTCTCAGGCTTGGCAGTCACCGATTCCCCCGCATCCCTTGGCACTGAAATGCTGGCGTTCTCCGCAACCTGCAAAGTCAACCCGCTTAACTCGCGCAAGCAACGCCCTGAAAACTTATTTACCTCTGCCGTGGAAGTGGATTTTGAATTTGAAGAGGTCAGCGACGAGCCCGGGCTATTTGCCAAGGTTAAAGCGCTGCTCGGTAAAAACAAGGCAGAAGCCAAAACCGACTTTGCCGATGTGCATCAGGCCGTTGAAGAAATCGCCCAAGCCGTTGCTCATGCTGAAACGCAATTCGGCAGCAAGGTCACCAAAGGCATGGAAGATTTGACCAAGTTGCAAACGGATTTTAATGAGCTCAGCACGCAATTCAATGCACTCAAGACTCAGCTCGAAAAAGAAGAGCCAACAGGCCAACGACGTTCACCCGCAACCGGTGGCGACACCAACATGAAAACCGATTGCTAAGGAGCAAACATGCGCAATACCACCCGTACACTTTTTAACGGTTACCTAGGCCAAGTCGCCACGCTCAATGGCGTAGAAACAGCAACCGCCAAATTTACCGTTGAACCAACAATCCAGCAGACGTTAGAAACGCGAATGCAAGAAAGCTCGCAGTTCTTGACGATGATTAACGTGGTACCTGTCACCGAAAAGTCAGGCGAAAAGTTAGGCCTTGGCGTTAGCGGTACGATTGCCGGCACGACCGACACGACCCAAAGCGATCGCCAAGCCATTGATCCAACCGATTTGGATGCGCTGGGTTATGACTGTACCCAAACCAACTTCGATACGGCGCTTCGTTACGCCAAAATCGATATGTGGGCCAAGTTCCCTGATTTTCAGGCGCGTATTCGCGATGCTATTTTGAAACAGCAAGCGCTCGACCGCATCATGATTGGCTTTAACGGTACCAGCCGTGCGGCTACCTCTAACCGCGCAAATAACCCATTGCTGCAAGATGTGAATATCGGCTGGCTGAAAAAAATTCGCCAGCATGCACCGCAGCGCCATATGGCTGAAGTGATTGAAGGCTCGGGTAAAATTGTTATCGGCACCGATTACGCCAACCTCGATGCTTTGGTATTCGACATGGTGAACAACATGATTGACCCATGGCACCAAGACGATACTGAACTGGTTGTGATTTGTGGCCGTAAGCTATTGGCTGATAAGTATTTCCCAATTATCAACAAAGACAACGTCCCCACGGAAACCATGGCCGCTGACATGATCATCAGCCAAAAACGCATTGGTGGATTAGGCGCGGTGCGTGTGCCGCATTTCCCTGCTAACGCCTTGCTGGTCACGCGCCTGGATAACTTAAGCCTGTACTGGCAAGAAGGCGCTCGCCGTCGCAGTGTGATTGATAACCCTAAACGCGATCAAATCGAAAACTACGAATCATCAAACGATGCCTATGTAGTTGAAGATTATGGTTGCACAGCGTTTGCCGAAAACATTGAGATGGGAGCATAGCCATGACATCACCCGCCCATAAACGCTTTCATGGCGTGTTAGCGGCAGCGCGGGGAACGGATTCCCCCTTAAGCGCTCGCTCCGAAAACACCTACGAACTCATGCTTATGCAGCTTACCGAGCATCGCCGCATCCTAAAAACGGTGCAGGCGCTTGCACGTAAGCTGCAGGCCAAGTCGCAGTTCTTACCTGAATATGATGCCTATATCGATGGCACCATTAAGGGCGACAGTGGCGTGCAGGATGAAGTGTTCGTCACTGTGCTGCTGTGGCATATCGACGTTGGCAACATCGACCGCGCGATAGAGCTGGCCGCATACGCGCTAAAACATGATCTGGTGATGCCAGACCGTTTTGAGCGCAATCTGGCTTGCACCATTGCTGAAGAAATTGCTGAAACTGCCGCGCGCGTGATTGAAACTGAAACCCCAGTAAAAAGTGAGCAATTAAAGGCTGTGCTTGAGCTTACGGCCGAGTGCGACATGTACGACGAAGCGCGCGCTAAGTTGCTGCGTCAAATGGGGCAAGCATTTGAAGCTGAAGGCGAGTTAACCGCTGCGCTCGACGCCTATCAACAAGCATTAGCCCTAAACGATAAAGTAGGCGTGAAGAAGTTTATCGAGAAAGTCACTCGTGATCTTAAGAACGCCGACAAACAAACAACCGAAAGCACTGAGCCGGCAACGGCAGGCAGTGCTGGTTAACCGAGCGACCCTCGCAACCCGTGCGGCGCTGGCCAAGTAGCGTTATCCAATTTCACTACTTAAGCCAGCCCACCGCACAACCTAGCCGCAAGCAGGTAAACATGAGTTTTATTGCCCCAGCCACTAGCGCAGCACCAAGCACGATTACCAACAGCCCGTTTTGGCCTGATTTTCAGTTAGCGACATTGCGCGATGCCATGCGCCTTGATGGCACAGTGACAAACGCACGACTTGAGCACGCAGTCATCAATGCAGCACTGCAGGCAAACAGTGATCTCAAGGATTGGCGCATCGGGCAGCAAATCTTGGGCTTTGACGATTTAGAACAAGTGCCAGCCGAGCAAATCAATGGCCAGAGCATCTATTTGCAATTGTATTTACGTGCGGTGTACTGCCTCACCAAAGCCAATCTCATTGAGCGTTATAGTGATTTTGATAGCACTGCTAAGGGGCTAAAGGCGGGTGAAGTGCTTGGTGATAGCGTTGACGATCTTCGCCGTGATGCACGCTTTGCCATTCGCGACATCTTAGGCGAAAGCCATGTCACGGTGGAACTGATTTAATGAGCAGCTTGCAGGCAGTGCGCAGCATAGAGGGCGATACCGTCGATAAGATTTGTTATCGATACCTTGGGGTAACGGCGGAGATCACTGAGCAAGTGCTAGACGCTAACCCGCAGCTGGCCGCCATCGGCCCTATATTGCCAAACGGTACGCTGGTACTTCTTCCTGTGCAGGTGGCCGCGCCGACACAGCCAAACTTTATTCAACTATGGGATTAATGATGAGCGAGCCAATTTCAGCGACATCAGCCACATCTGCAGTCGTCACCGCCAGCGTGCTTACATTAGTGCCAGGGGCTGAACCTGCAGTCATGATCGGCGCGTTTACCGGTGCAGTGTTGTTCATTATTTCGAATGACGCTGCGGGGAATTACCAGCGTATCGGACTGTTTATCGTGTCATTTTTGGGCGGCGTACTGTGCGCCAATTGGGCCGCCAATGCCTTGAGTGCATTACTGCCAGATGCCTTGCAGGTCAATGTGGGCATGGCGGCACTCATTTCATCCGCCTGTGTTGTGCGCATGCTGCAGTATTTTATGAAACTCACCAATAACCCAGAAAGTTGGCTCAATGCCCTGCGTGGGCTTAGGGGGAAATGATGCTGATCATCAATGCCATTATTTGCAGTTTGATTGTGTTGCGCCTGGCGTTGTTTGTACGAACAGGGCGGCATCGAATCTTCATCAGTATTTGCGCCTATCTCATCACCGTTGCTGCAGGCATTGAGGTCATTCTCACTGTGTATGGCGTCGCCACAGTGCCGAGTTATGCGGAGGTATTTCTAAAGGCCACGCTCTGCATCGCCATTTTCCAAGTGCGGGGCAATGTTGCGCATCTGCTGCAACTTAATACGAATAAAGCCGGCAGCAGGCTAGTGCGCATTCCCCGCCCACAAACATTCAAAACCAAGCATAGGTAATTGAGATGACGCTAAGAAAAGGCAGCAATGGCACGGCAGTGCGTGATTTACAACAACGGCTCAATGCCGCTGGCGCATCATTAGTCGTGGATGGTTGGTTTGGTGATGCAACCCAAAAGGCCATCGAGCAATTCCAAGACAAGCAAGACTTACCGCGCACCGGCTACGCAGGGGTAAGAACGCTGGCGTTGCTCGCCGGCGAAAGCCGCAGCAAGTTTATTCAGCACTCACAATTAGCTGATGCTGCAATCGTGCTGGGCGTCTCGTTTGCCGCCATGGCCAGCGTGGCAGAAGTGGAATCTAACGGCTTTGGCTTTTTCGCCTGTGGTAGGCCCACGATTTTATTTGAGCGGCACGTATTTTATCGCGAGCTATTAGAACAAGGCGCCGCAGCGGCAGCAGAGCTTGCGGCTAAGTACCCGAATATTTGCAACCCAGCCCGCGGCGGTTATACCGGCGGCAGTGGTGAGTATCAGCGGTTTGCTATTGCGTACCAGCTTAATCCAGAGGCCGCGATTTGCGCCTGCAGTTGGGGCATGTTTCAGATCATGGGCTTTCATTGGCAAGCCTTGGGCTATCCGTCGCCGCAGGCATTCAAGCAAGCCATGGATATTTCAGAGGGGGAGCAGCTCAAGGCTTTAGTTAAATTTATTGAGGCAGACCCTATTTTGCATAAGGCACTCAAAGCGCGTAAGTGGGCCGAGTTTGCCAAGCGCTACAACGGCCCCGCCTATAAAGAAAATGACTACGACATTAAATTAGCGCGCACACATCAGCAGTTTACTGCCGCGAGTCAGCAGCAGGGCGCCGATAATGTTGTCGCTGCTTAGCCGGTTTATTCAGCCATTTGCAGGCTATTTAATTGTCGCCGCTATCGGGATTGCGCTCACTATGGCGGGCGTGATTTATCAGCAGCAAGAGCGGCTTAGTCAGTTGCAGCAGACGCAGGGCGCAATGCTGCAATCGCTGACACAAACATCACAGTCCTATTTTGACTTAAAGCAGCTATCAGCCGAAAACCAGCAAGCGCAGGCAGAGCTGCGAACGCAGCTAGCCAGCGTGAGCAGCACTAGCCAATACCGGAAAAACAAAATCGAGGAGCTAAAACGTGAACTTAGTGATGTTAAAGCCTGGGCTGATACTTTGTTGCCTGATGCTATTCACCGGCTGCACCAGCGCCCCGCCATTAGTGGCAGTGCAGAGTACCGTCGTTGGTTGTCCACTCGTGATCCCTTGTCTGTTGCCGGCGAGCAATCCTATCAACAATCAAGGGATAAGCAGTGAGCTCGATACCTGCGAAACGGCATGGCATGACTGCGCTGCGCAAATCGATATGATCATCGACTGCCAGAATAAGCAGAAAGCTAAACAGCAAGCTAAAGACTTAAGTCAGAAAGAAGGGAAACGCCATGAATAAGCCGGCGCAGCTGCGTGAGTTGTTATCCAGTCACGTTCCCCACTTGCAACAAAACCCTGATTGCCTACACGTCTTTATCGAGAACGGCAGCATCATCGCCACCGGTGCAGGGCAA
This sequence comes from Shewanella sp. NKUCC05_KAH, assembly GCF_019345585.1. Classification (NCBI taxonomy): domain Bacteria; kingdom Pseudomonadati; phylum Pseudomonadota; class Gammaproteobacteria; order Alteromonadales; family Shewanellaceae; genus Shewanella; species Shewanella sp. NKUCC05_KAH. The sequence goes on along the minus strand of NZ_JAHKQZ010000018.1, from coordinate 105,102 downwards.
AACCTCAGTTTTGAGTATCAATTCAACTGTGTATTAATCGTGACGGACTATGCCGCCCATGCTGATACGCTTATCGTGCCGATTTTAGGCTGGTTGGCCACACAGCAACCTGAGCTATTATTGAATCCAGACAAACGCGAGACTGGCTTTAAATTCAAAGCCGAAATCATTAATCACACCACTGCTGACATCGAAATTGTGTTGGCATTAACTGAGCGAGTAAAAGTTGTTGCGGGTGATAATATGCAGCTTGAAGTGACACACTTACCTGAGCCAGTTTTCAATGACGAAGCGATTGATTGGACGCTTTACACCAATGGAATTGAAGTGCCATGGCCTCCGACGATTTAACCCGATTAAATGAGTTGTTCGATGGGCTAATACAGCAATTATCTCCTGCAGCGCGCAAGCAACTAAGCCGCGATATTTCAAGGCGCTTACGAGCAAGCCAGGCGCAGCGGATTAAACAAAACAAAGCACCTGATGGCGCAGCGTTTGAGGCTCGAAAGCCTCAGCCAACATGGGCGAAAAGGCTTGGGGCTATCAAAAAGAAACTGATGTTCCAGAAGATCATCAGGCAAAAATACTTAAAGCCTGAGTATTCAGCATCAGCAGCCAGTGTTGGGTTTACGGGGTTTATTTCCCGCGTAGCGACCGAGCATCAATACGGCTTGAGAGGGCGGATAAACGAGCGGATATCGGTTCAATATCCGCAGCGGGAGTTGTTGGGGTTCACGGTTGATGAACAGGATATGATAGAAGATATTATCGTCAGGTTTTTACTGATTAGATAGTTTTCTGTAAATCCAAGAACACGTATTTTTAAAAAATGGCTCACTCTGGTTGCTTTTAATTTCTACGCATCATTTTTTTGATTTTTCAATTCAGGATAGTTTTTACAGGCATCATTAGAACCATTGCTTTTTGCATTAAGTCTTTGACCTGTAAGTTCAATATATTTGTAGGTTATATTGGATATTGCAATAACTATCATAACAATAAATATAACTACAGCATTGTTTGTAAAAGTGTGTCCGAAATCCAAAAATCTAATGCCATCTTTCATGGTCGTAAATGCGTTACCTGTTACTTTATGCAAAATGATCGCGATTGAAGTTAAGCAAAAAAGAACAGCAGTATGAGTCATATATATAGAATATGATAGTTTTCCTAATAACTGAAAACATTTGGCTCTAAGTAGTCTAGATATGGCACCAAACTCGAAGGCAAAGAAAAACACAGTGATCATAAACAATACTGAGGAAATTGATGAACGATGATTGAATTGTGATTGCACAGCAAAGATGATCATCGACAACAACAGCAACTCCAAGCATGTACCAACGATTACACTTAGCTTAAATGTAGTTACGGTTTGCAAAAACAACCAATAGGTAAAAGCACCACCAAAGAAACAAGATACTCCGCGTAGTACCTCTGATGTAATGAGTGATGATTGCGAGTATATTAGAGAAAAAGCAATGATTGAAGTGATCGCCCAAGCAATTACCTTGTAATTATTGAAAGCAATTATCGAGCAAAAAAACAAAGCATACATGTAAAATTCAATACTGATACTCCAAGACGGATAGTTGAATGATAATGGGTCGGTGTATGAGCTCCAAGACTGTATAAGCAATAAGTTAGGGATTATTTCATTAATAGCAAAGCTATTTGTAAAAGGTATATTGTTAAATATAAATCCGCCAAACTTATAGGCAATTAATTTACCCAGTTCAAGCGTAAATATCACCAAAAACATAAATATATGTAGCGGGTATATTCTAAAAAATCTAGATCTCATGAAGGATGTAAACTTCAAATTTTTTTTATAAGCATATCCATGAGCCAATACAAATCCACTTAACACAAAGAAAAAATCTACAAAAATAGAACTACCTCTAAAAAATTGCAACTCAGTAATAGAACCTACTAAATGCATGTGAAAAACCACAACCGCAATTGCGCAAATACCTCGAAATGCATCCAGCGCCTCAAATCTTTTGTTCAATGTTTTATGCTCAAAAATTATTTTGCTTTATTATACACTTTTATTTTTGAAAAATGCGAACCTAGATTCCCAAGCACTGGCCCACTCTAAATAAATCGTAAATGATAAAATCATGGCCATTCCCTAACGGCTAGGCTAACGACACTCTGTGGCATTACTAAAATTTGGTACACAAGTTAGCTCATTAACCAATCCCCAAGTTAACTTGGCACTTATTGGGGGGCACAAATGAGTTTAAAAGATGTAAAATAATATTTTGCGCTATAACTTCTCACATACCACCCAAAGCCTTTGCGGCTAGCCATACAACTGGCAACCATAGCTGCATGAACACGACCGCTGCGATTGCCGAACTTACACGCCGTATCGATAACCTTTTACGCATTGGCACCGTTGCCGAAGTAAAGGGTGATTCGTGCCGCGTAAAAACTGGCGAGTTACTTACCCAGTTTCGCCCCTTTTTTACTCGTCGTGCCGGCACGGCAAAAACCAGCTGGCGCCCTACCGTTGGCGAGCAAGTGATGCTGTTATCGCTTAGTGGCGACCTCACAAACGCTTATATACTTCCCGCCCTTTATAGTGATGAAAACCCAGAGCCTGACGATAACGACAATCGTGAGCGCACTACCTATCCAGATGGCGCAGTGATTGAGTACGACCCAGATACCAGTTCGCTTAAGGTGACCGGCATTAAAACTGCCACCGTACAGGCTAGCGAGAGGGTGACTATTGACTGTCTTAATTCAGTATTTACGGGCAATGTGCTGGTCAAGAAAAAGCTCACAGTGGAACAGGGCGCAAAAGTTACAGGGGCGATTGACCATGCAGGCAAGCTGACTAACAACGGCGGCATGGTGATTACCGGCGGAGCAAGCATCGATGGCATCAATTTTGGCACACATAAACATGGTGGTGTCGATGCTGGCTCGGGCACGTCGGGAGGCCCGCAATGATCACGAACAAAAATTGGCAAGGTATGAATCGTTTCACCGGCCAAAGTATTAGCGAGTCGCAGCACATCAGCCAAAGTATTCAGGATATTTTAACCACGCCATTAGGTTCGCGCGTGATGCGCCGCGACTATGGTAGCGCCATTTTTGAACTTATCGACCAGCCCCAAAGCGCCGCTGTAAAGCTGCAGATTATGGCGGCAGCAGTTATCGCGCTAACCCGTTGGGAGCCGCGTATTCGCATTACTGAGATTGAAATTATCAGTGGCGGCAGCGACGGTAAAGTGCAATTCAACTTAGTGACCGACCGCATCGACACTCAACGCGCCCAATTATTCGAGGTCACATATGGCTGAGCTAATCGACTTATCTAAAGTTCCTGTGCCTGACATTATACAGCTGCTGAGCTTTGAGCAGCGCTTTGCTGCGCTCAAGCAATTACTGATAGATATCGACCCCAGCTATGAAGCTGTGGTGGCACTAGAGTCGGACCCTATCACCAAATTACTGCAAGTATTTGCCTATCGTGAAATGCACTTGGTTGCGCAAATGAATGATGCCACTCGCGGTAATATTTTAGCCTCATCAACGGGCAATAACTTGATTGCACTTGGCTCACGTTATGACCTCGCGCCACTAGTTATCCAAGTGGGAGATGCGACTGCAGTACCGCTAATCCCTGAAATTTTAGAGGATGAGCAATCCTTTAAGCGCCGCGTGCAAATGGCATTTGATGGTTTAAATACGGCAGGCAGTATCGACGGTTACATTTTTTTTGCATTGGGCGCTGATGGCCGTGTGGCAGATGCTAAAGCCGTGAGTCCTGAGCCCTGTGAAATGGTGGTCACCATTCTATCTATCGAGGGTAATGGCACTGCCAGCAATGAGCTTCTTATTAAGGTACGTGACGTCTTCGGTATGAGTGCCGATGGTTTATCCCAGTCAAATACCCCATCAAAAGTACGACCGCAGGGCGATAGAGTCACCATTCAAGGTGCGAACATTATTAGCTACAGTGTGCAAGCAGTGCTGCAACTCTTGCCTGGACCTGATGCGCAAGTGGTGTTAGCCGCAGCCAATCAAGCCTTGGCACTCTACCAAAAAGAACAGCGCCGCTTGGGGGCTGATATTACCCGCTCGGGAATATATAAAGCGCTGCATCAAAGCGGCGTCAATAACGTCAATCTGATTAGCCCATCCGCTGATGTAACCGTACTTGACCATCAGGCTGCGTATTGCACCAGCGTTACTGTTTCTATTGGGGGCGTAGGTGAATAATTGGGTTTCATCATTACTGCCACCCAACGCTTCAAAACTTGAGCGCGATATTGAAAAAGTGATAGCCAGTTCTCTAGATTTACCTTTGTCTATTGCTGATCTGTGGGATCCGTTTCGCTGCCCATTGTCTTTGCTGCCTTGGCTAGCATGGGCCTACTCAGTCGATCAGTGGGCAGACAGTTGGCCTGAGAGCGTTAAGCGCCAGGTGGTTAACGATGCTTTCGATATTCATCGCCACAAAGGCACTCCCTACGCGGTGCAGCGAGCACTTAACAGCCTAGGTATTAAAACCAATATCCTAGAGTGGTGGGAAAGTGCCGGCAGCAATGTGCGCGGCACGATGAAAGTGCTCGCGTTAGTTAACGACAATATCACTGATGAAAATGAAGGATTGATCACCGCCAAAATGCTCGCCATGGTGACAGAGGCAATTCGCGCCTCAAAGCGTGGCTCGATCCATTTTGATGTTGAGCTTGGTATCTCATTTGAAGAATCGCTTTCCATTGCCGCGGGTATTAGCCCTAGCGTTGGTATATCTGATATCGATGCTGATTCTAATGGCGTTCGCCCTGATGATGTTATTGCCTTAGCTGGCGTATTTGGAACCTCGCATCGTATCGACTGCATCGATATCGATTACCTGTTATCTCCAGTGCTACCTGACGAATTGTTATTTACCCACAGGCTTGCGGCGGTGTCGCATCAACTAATTATCTCTGAACACGAATTAACGGGAGTTGTGTAATGGCACTCACACTGCAATTTACCGAGGCTGGCCTTGCCGCTTGCTTATCAGCAAAAGACAAAGGGCTGAGAGCCGAGATCACTCACATGGCGTTTGGCTCAAACGCCTATACGCCCTCTAAAACCCAAACCAGCTTGAGTGCTGAAAAAGAACGCATTGCCATTTCTGACTATCAAGATGGCGGTAAGAGTCTGCGGATGGCTGGCGTATTTGATGGCGAACTGGAGTACGCCATCAAAGAGATAGGGTTTTACATTGGCACGACTTTGCTGGGCGTATACAGCGCACCGAACAAGACGCTGGGCTACCGAACCCCAGCTGTAAAAGTCGTGCAGTGGTTTACGTTAAATATTGAGTCGCTGCCAACCGACAGCATCACAGTGGTGGTGGGCGCTGAAAACCTGAACCTGATTTTAGACAAAGAGTTTATCGCGGGCTGCACAGCATTTTTACAAAATGCGGCGGCAGTTATTAAAAATGCTCACTGGAACATGCAACTCAGTGAGCGCATTAGACAACTAGAGGGATAATTATGAGCTCGATTGCTGAAGAAATTGCGGGGCTAAAAGTCGCGTCCGCAACACAAACTGCCGCATCACAGGCGTTATCGCAAGAAGTCGCTGGCAAGATGGCGGCTATCGATAAAAAAACTAATGACTCCATTGCTAAGGTCGAATCAACCTACGAGCAAAAAGCGGTCGGACTGACCATTATCGCCACCGACGGCTACAAAAAAGCTATCGAGCACAATTCTGGCGGTCGCAATACGGTGGTGTATGACGCCCAGGGCAATCCTAATATTATGTGCGTTATCCCACGCTTCAATATTGAAGACCTAGGGCTGGTTGACTTAAACCTTGGCACAGGGGTTCATCCTGCGTTCCAGACTAACGGCGTACCACGCGGCGAGATATTAATCGGCAAGTATTTAGCCTCAACAGCCGCGAATGGTAGCGCAGTGATTGGTGGCGTACAGCCGCGCACATCCGTTAACTACGATGTCGCAAAAGAGTTGTGCACGCGCAAAGGCGCAAATTGGCACATGATGTCTGTACATGAATGGGCTGCTATTGCGCTGTGGTCATTAGGTAATGGGACAGTACCGCGAGGCAACACAAACGATGGTCGTTCACACGAGAAAAAATGGGAAACCGCTCGGCGCTCTGATAATGGCACACCAGGGGACCTGAGCGGCACGGGTAGGACTGACACAGGCAAAGGACCCGCAACTTGGAATCATGACCATACCAATTTTGGCGTGTGTGATTTAGCGGGCAACGTCTGGGAATGGTTAGATCAAATGAAGTTAGACGATGGTCAGATTATTACAACTTTGGACAATAACCCCGCTGTGGCTGAAGCAAACTGGCATAAACACACGGCTTATTTTGATTCAGCAACTGATAATCAAGTTGGTTCTGGTAGTGCAGGAGCCCCCATCCTCAGCAATGCAGTGACTAAGCGCAACGGTCCGATGAATGATGATTCAAACGATTATCCATATCTAACAGCACCGCACTTTGCAACTATCACGAAATCGGTAAGTTATGTACCTAACGAGCTAATGCGTAAGCTGCTAATTGAATCAGCTGTTACTGCAACGGTGCGGGGTTACATTGGAGCAAGAAATTATGGCGACCGATTCCCCCTCCGTGGTGGCGGTTGGTATGATCACTCGAGCGCAGGACTGGGGGCGCTTAACTTACTCTATTCGCGCGGAATCGCCTACAGCAGCTTTGGTTTCCGTCCGGCTTTATTTGTGTAGTGTCATTTAAATTTGTGGAGTAACAACAATGAATTTTACGTATCTTTTTAATGGTGCCTTACACTCTGACGTCTCACTCGAGTATATGGAGCAACTGGGAATGAACCCCGAGCAAATTAAATCAGTGCTCGCCCAGCGCGACTTTGAGTTGTCGCAAAACATCGAAAAACGTAAGGCTGCGTATCGAGAAGAGTCAGATCCGCTTTACATGGAATGGCAATATGATGTAACAGCTGAGAGTGAACAAGCGTGGCGCGATAAGGTGGGGCAGATAAAACAACGCTACCCAATTGCAGAGGCTGAATAATTTACAACACCCCTAAGTTTTTAGGTCAATAAACGACTCTTACCACTCAAACCAGTAGCACCGCTCCGGTGTGCTCTGCAAGCTTAGCCCTGCTTAGTTTTGCAAAACCCACAGCACCGGAGCTTATTATGGATTATCACCACGGGGTCCGCGTCATTGAAGTCAATGATGGCACCCGAACTATTCGTACAGTATCAACCTCAGTCATCGGCATTGTCTGCACCGCTAGCGATGCTGATGCAACACTATTCCCGCTAAACACCCCAGTGTTGCTAACCAATGTCATGCAAGCCATTGGCAAAGCTGGCACCTTAGGTACGTTAAAACCCACACTCGAAGCCATTGCCGCTCAAGTGAATACACTTACCGTTGTGGTTCGTGTTGAGCAGGGAGCGGATGAAACAGCCACAACGGCGAATATTGTCGGCACTGTAACCCCACAAGGGCAGTACACAGGCCTTAAAGCATTGCTGGCTGCACAGTCTTTACTTGGCGTTAAGCCTCGCATTGTTGGCACTCCAGGATTAGACACCTTGCCAGTTGCAACTGAACTTGCTGCGACCGCTAAAAAGCTGCGCGCCTTTGCCTATATCAGCGCTTATGGCTGCGCCACCAAAGAAGAAGCCGTGGCTTACCGTGAAAACTTTGGCGACCGTGAAGTGATGATCATTTGGCCTGAGTTTGTTGCTTTTGATACCGTTGCCGCCGCAAGTGTAAACGCGACCGCGACCGCTCGCGCATTAGGTTTACGCGCACGTATCGACAAAGAAGTCGGTTGGCACAAAACCCTATCGAACGTCACCGTTAACGGTGTTACCGGTTTAAGCAAACCCGTGTATTGGGATTTGCAAGATCCTTCTACCGATGCTGGCTACCTAAACAGTAATGAGATCACCACCTTGATTAACCAATCAGGTTTCCGTTTTTGGGGCTCGCGTACCTGTTCGGAAGATCCCTTATTCCAGTTTGAAAACTACACCCGCACCGCGCAAGTGTTGGCTGACACCATTGCTGACGCACACATGTGGGCTGTTGATAAGCCAATGACCCCAACATTGGTTAAAGACATTATCGAAGGTATTAACGCTAAGTTTCGCGAGTTAAAAGGCCTAGGATATATCGTTGACGGCCAAGCGTGGTACAGCGAAGACGTTAACGACGTCAGCACGATTAAGGCCGGTAAGTTGTATATCGATTATGACTACACCCCAGTGCCTCCGTTGGAAGATTTAACCTTCCGTCAAAAAATTACCGACCGTTATTTGGTCGACTTCGCGTCCGCAGTCGCTGCGGCCTAAGGATAACCCATGGCGTTACCAAGAAAACTCAAGCACCTCAACCTATTCGGTGATGGTCAAAACTGGATAGGTGTGGCGGAAGAATTTACCCCCGCCAAACTAAGCCGCAAATTTGAAAAATACCGTGGCGGCGGCATGCCCGGTGCGGCTGATATCGATATGGGGCTGGATGATGATGCCTTAGGTGTTGAATTCACTTTAGGCGGCTATGAAGCCCAGCTCGTTAAGCAGATGTCGGCCAGCAAGATTGACGGTGTTCAGCTGCGTTTTGCGGGTTCATTCCAGCGCGACGACACCGGTGAAGTGCAAGCCGTCGAAATCGTATGCCGTGGCCGTTACAAAGAGCTTGATCGCGGCAGTTACAAAACCGGCGACAACAGCCAAACCAAAGCCACTATGACGTGCACTTACTACAAAGAAACGGCAGGCGGCGAAGTGCTTGTTGAAGTTGATACCGTTAACGGCATTGAGATCATCAATGCCGTCGACATGATGGCAGAACACCGCAAAGCCATCGGGTTATAACTCGGGCTTAAAGCATCAATACCAATCTTAGCCCGCAATACATAGCCGTATGCGGGCATTTTTTAATTAGACAGAGGGCCTAACAATGACAGTCACTATCACTCATAAAGAAGTCACACTCGATCAACCGATTGCACGCGGCAAAGAGTCCGTTACCAAAGTCACCTTGCGCAAACCTAAAGCTGGCGAACTGCGAGGATTATCGCTATCTGATTTGCTCAACCTTGACGTTAACGCTATCTCGACAGTACTGCCTCGTATCAGTTCGCCAATGATCACCAAAGATGAAGTACTCAACATGGACCCTGCTGACTTAGTGCAGATTGGTGGAGAAATTAGTAATTTTTTGGTGCCGAAGAAGTTACAGATGGACAGTCAGAGCGAGAGCGACAGTCAAGCCTCCCTGAGTGCATAGATGACACCATGGCGGATATCGCCATTATCTTTCATTGGCCGCTATCTGAGATGGCGGCAATGGACATCGATGAGCTTCTAGGCTGGCACGATAAAGCGCTGGATAGATGGGAAAGAATTAACAAGGTTAAGCATGACTAAAAAATTAGAGATGAGCGTGTTATTGGCGGCAGTGGATAAGATCACTGGGCCATTAAAAAAAATGCGCCAAGCCAGCGGCATAACCGCCACTCAATTAAAAGAGACGCAAGACCGAGTTAAGTCTCTTAATAAGCAGTCTGCTCAAATCGATGGTTATCGCAAGGTGAGCCGCAGCCTTGGTATTACTTCAAATGAGTTGGCCAAGGCACAAAAGGAGGTGAAACGCCTTGCGCTTGAAATGCAAAGCAGCCAAGCGCCAGCTAAAGCACTGGTTAAGGAATACGAACAAGCCAGGGCGGCAACAGTTAGGCTGAATACTCAGCATAAAAACTTAACCATTAGCCAGCACCGGCAGCGCGAAGCGCTTCGTGCTTCAGGTATCGATACCCGTAACCTTTCCAAGCATCAACGCACGCTAGCCGATGATCTTTCTCTGGCGAACAAACACCTCGAACAGCAAAAGCGCCGTTTACAACAGGTTTCAGAGCAGCAAAAGAAACTCAACGCAGCACAAGCCAGCTATCAAAAGAGCAAGGCATTGCAGGGCGACCTTGCCGGAAAAGGCGCTGGCATGGTGGCCACTGGTGCGGCCGTTGGTGCTGTCTCTGCAATCCCTATCATTGAGTTTTCAAAAGCAGAAACCGCCGCCACCGGGCTCAAAGTATCGATGATGGGCGCGGGCGGAGTTGTGCGTAAAGAGTTTGCCGAAATCAATGCGCTAGCAACTCAGCTCGGTAACAAACTCCCAGGTACTACTGCCGACTTTCAGGACATGATGACAACCCTTATTCAGCAAGGTATGTCATCAAAAGCAATTTTAGGCGGTCTAGGTGAAGCGACCGCTTTTTTAGGCGTTCAAATGAAGTTGCCATTTAATGAGGCGGCAGAATTTGCGTCTAAATTACAGGATGCCACTGGCACAGCAGAAAAAGACATGATGAGTCTGATGGACGTGATTCAACGTTCATATTATCTCGGTGTTGATAAAAACAATATGCTGCAAAGCTTTACTAAAATGGGTGCCGCACTGCCGATTCTGAGAAAAAAAGGGCTTGAGGCAGCAAAACTACTGACTCCGCTGACCGTCATGGCTGACCAAGCAGGGTTAGCGGGCGAGGTTGCAGGTAACGCTTATGCCAAAGTATTTAGACTCTCAATGGATAAGTCAAAGGTCGGTATTGCTAACCAAATGCTTGAGGGCATGGGCGTTAAACTCGATTTTACCGACGGTAAAGGTGAGTTTGCTGGGCTAGACAACATGTTCAAACAATTAGAAAAAATCAAAGGGCTGAGCACAGAAGACCGCCTACCCATTCTCAGCACTATATTCGGTAACGATGGAGATACCTTATCAGTGCTTAATCTAATGACTGACAAGGGCATTGCCGGCTACCGTGAAACCGCCGCAAAGATGGAAGCGCAGGCATCACTGCAACTCAGGGTGAATGCGCAACTAAATACCCTGACCAACCTATGGGATGCCGCCACAGGCACTTTTACCAACGCGCTTGTTAACGTAGGCGAAGCAGTAGCACCAGAGCTTAAGCAGTTGGTTAACTGGCTGGGCGAAATGGCCGAAAAGCTCGGCACATGGATAAAAGCCAACCCCGAACTCACTGGAACTCTATTTAAAGTCGCTATGGGCGTGGGGGCGCTAGCTGTTGCTGGCGGTACGCTGACGTTAATGCTTGCGGGTATCTTAGGGCCGATCGCTTTACTCAAGTACAGCACATCCGTGCTGGGCATTAATTTGATGGGGGCTGTAGCGCCAGCAGGATTACTAACAACAGCCTTTGGAGGATTATCTAAAGGTGTCACAGGGATAATTGGTAAAGCCACTAATTTTAAAGGCGCATGGGCAGGTATCGGTGCGCTATGGAAACAAAGCGATCCTAAAAATACCTTGCCAGCTTTTAAACAAGTTGCTGCAACACTCGACCGGTGGAATGGCTCATTAAAGCGCATTGGGCCACGCTTTTTTCAGGCTAGATCTGCAACGGTGGCATTCGCTAAATCTCAGTGGCTAGCCGTAGTCTCGGGCTCAAAACTGGCAGCGGTCAATGCAGGGATGGCAATCAAATCGACTGCGAGTGGCATACAGAGTTCCACTGCGGCAATGCGGGCTTATGTCCAAACTCATGGCAAAGTGGGCACTTTGTTGAATGGCTTTAAAGCCAGCGCGCGAGGAATTGGCCGCGTACTACTTACCAGTGTCACGTCACCGCTTCGCCTCGTTGGGCAAACGCTGCTATTTGTTGGCCGCGCCGCCTTACTTAACCCTATCGGCTTACTGGTAACGGCCATCGGTTTGGGGGCGTTGGCCGTTTATAAATATTGGCAACCCATCAAAGCCTTTTTTGTCGGATTTTGGCAAGGGCTGCAAGAAGGGTTAGCGCCTGTAGCGGAAGCACTTGGCCCTGCTTTTACTGCACTAGGTAGCGCATTAATGCCGCTTAAGCCAATTTGGGATGGCATCGCCAGTGTGCTCGGTACTGTTTGGAAATGGGTAACAGAGTTACTTACCCCGATTAACGCCACCGCCGCCGAGCTTGATAATGCCACCGGCGCAGGTAAGCGCTTTGGCTTATGGCTGGCTGACATCATTAATTTCTTCCCACAAGTCATCGGCAATTTTATGAGCTTTGGCGCCAACATTATGGACGGCGTAATAAACGGCGTCGTGAGTAAAGTTGGCGCACTGAAAGAGGCTATATTCGGTGCAGCCAATGGTGCGATTGATAGTTTTAAAGACATGCTCGGCATTGCTTCACCCAGCAAAGTGTTTGCGGTAATGGGCGACCAAACCATGCAAGGCTTAACCGTTGGCATTAGTAGAACCCAGCAGGAGCCGATAGCCGAAGTAAATAAACTTAGTAAACAACTGGCAGGCACTGCCTTTGTGCTGGGAATCTCAGCGTTGCCAGCTGCGGCCATGCCGAATGATGTAACTAACCTGCTGTCGCCAGTGCCCAGTGCTAACCGTGAGATCATTGAACAGCTGTCGCCGGCTAAACTGAGTCAGCCAGAGGATATTGTGCGCCAGGTGCGCGAGGAATATCTGGGCACATCATTGCAGGCAATCCCAGACCAAACCCGCACCATTCGGGATGAATACCAAGGCGCTGATTATTCGGTGCCGGATGCAATCCGTTTGGTAAAAGAGGGTGAGCTACCAGCCAGAAAAGCGAAGAGTGACGACTTAACGCATAACGGCAGCGACTTAGCGCTTAACAGCAATGGCTTAACGCATAACGCAGCGCCAGATAGGTTAAGCGCCGGCAGTGCCTTTGCGCAGCGCCAAGCGCCGCAGCCTCAAACTGTTCACATCGATGCGGGTATCCATGCACCCATTACCATCCACGCTACCGCTAATATGGATGCGCAGGATGTCGCGCGCCTAGTCGGCATCGAACTAGAAAAGCGTGAACGATCCCAGCAGGCACGCCTGCGCAGCAGCCTAAAGGATCTTAACTAAAGTGAGCCAACCATTATGATGATGACACTCGGTTTTTTTGTATTTAGTCGGCGAACTGTGCCGTACCAAACATCACAGCATGACATGGTATGGCGCCATCCAACCAATAGTCGCGTAGGTGCGCGGCCGTCAGCGCAGTTCTTGGGGGTTGGTGATGAAACGCTAACGCTATCTGGTGTGCTAATGCCCGAAATCACCGGCGGAGAGCTAAGCCTTGAGGCGCTGCGTAAAATGGCCGACACAGGTAAAGCCTATCCGCTTATCGAAGGGCGCGGCACTGTGACAGGCTTTTTTGTAATCGAGAAAATAAGCAAAGGCCGTAGCGAGTTTTTTAGTGACGGTGCGGCTAGGAAGATTGAATTTACAATTGAGCTGAAACGGGTGGATGAAAAGAACACTAGCTTAATTGGCACTGAAAACCTCATCGGCATGGGTATCAGCAAGCTAATAAGGAAGATTTTGTGAACCTACTCGAGCAGTTTAACCCGCTGGCATCGAGCGACCAGCCAACGCCAGACTATCAAATATTGGTCAATGGTAAAGACATCAGCCCCAAAGTGAAAGCGCGGCTTATGTCGCTGCGCCTGACTGATAATCGCGGTTTTGAGGCCGACACCGTTGAAGTGCAACTCGATGACGCCGACGGTGAGCTGGCGATGCCACCCAAGGGCGCAACCATGCAAGTGCGTATTGGTTGGAAGGGGAGCGCACTGGTTGATAAAGGCACTTACATCATTGACGAACTTGAACACAGCGGCCCGCCAGACGCCATAACCATCCGCGGCAAATCAGCCGATATGCGCGGCACTTTGCAACAAAGCCGTGAGCAAAGCTTTCATAAACAAAGCGTGAGCAGCATTATCGATGTCATCGCAGCGCGGCATCAGCTAAAGGCTAAAATCAGCGATAACTTAAAAATGGAGTTTATCGATCACATCGACCAAGCCAACGAGTCCGATGCTAATTTTCTAAGCCGCCTTGCCGAACAGTTTGATGCCATAGCAACGGTAAAAAATGGCAACCTGTTATTTTTACAGGCGGGTTTAGCCCACAACGCCAGCGGCATCGCGCTCGACCGTGTAGACATTACCCGCCAATCAGGCGACAGCCATCACTTTGGCGTAGCCGATCGCGATGCTTACTCAGGCGTCGTGGCCTATTGGCAAAACGATAAAGCCGCCAAGCGACAGACTGTTAAAGCTAAAAAGCCTTGGCAAAAGAGTAAGCAAAAAGCTGAGCCTGAGCAGCCCCTAGACCAAAACGGCGCGCCAGTAGCTGTGGGCGAAAAGGAGATCATGGTTGGCAGTAACGATAACGTCAAAACCCTGCGGCATACCTATGCCAACAAGCAGAACGCCGAGCGCGCAGCGCGTGCCATGTGGGACAAACTGCAACGCGGCGTAGCTACATTCACCATCACCTTAGCCATGGGGCGACCGGAGCTATTCCCTGAGCTGCCTGTTAGCGTCAGTGGTTTTAAACCGCAAATAGATAACAGTGACTGGCTACTCACTCGCGTCGAGCACAACATCACCGACACGGGTTACACCACAGGGATCGAGCTAGAAGTAAAAAACAGTGAAGTGGCTGAGGTTACCAGCGGCGAAGATGAAACAGGTTAACCGTCAAATGTATCGAGCACAGACGCCAATAACTATGTTGGCTACAGCGGAAGGTAAAAATTTTGCAAAGACACACAATATGTTGTGTATATAACCCTATAGCCACCCTTTAGAATGGTTGTACGCAGTGACAATAAGGAGTTAACCATGACCTCGCATAAACCATATAAAACCAACACCCATAAAGAGGCAGTGTAATGGGTTGCGGTGCAGGCATGACCTGCCCACATTGTGACAGCCGCGCACTACAGCGCCGAACTCGCGCTATTACGCCGCTCACCCGTGAGAAAACCTACCGCTGCAATAACGACGAATGTGGTCACATATTCGTTAGTATTGAAGAAATCCAGCGCACCGTCGTACCGCCACGCATTCGCCGTGAAGGGATAAACCTGCAAATGAGCAGAATATCCAAGCCACAAGTAGAGCCAAGCCGAACAGAAGCTAACCCAGCTCAGCTATAACCAGCAGTAAAAACAAAAAGCCCACATCAAAGTGGGCTTTTCAGTATATAGTTTGTAATTACTTTCAACACGCGATAGCGCGTTCTTCCTCATATGATACTTCGGTTTCAATTGCTTTTTTCATCGCGTCCCGCGCAATTGCCTTCATCTCTGCTTCGATGAATCGCTCTAAAACGCGTCGAATTAGGGGCTGATAACCACCGAGATTGTTCACCTGAGCGATGTTCTTTAAATCTTGTATCATTGATTTCTGCAGTCTGATTGAGATCATTTGCAAAGCAAGCATATCGTCAACAGACTCAGAGGTTACATCTTCAGCAATTGCTGCAAATTGTTCGTCATTGCCGAGCAATTCGTTATCCCAATTATCTGTAGAACCTTCGATTTTTTGAGTCTTGTTACTCATGACGGCACTCCTATTTTTTGGATCTGCTGTAATTAAGTTTAGTACAGGAACTAGCATTCTTTAGCTATACGGTAATAAATATCTATAGCCCTAGGTGTGGACGGCTCATAAGCCGTCTTAATTTCAATAACATCATCTCTTTGGACAAAGCACACTTTCAACTTACGGCCTAAGTCCGTTTCAGAAATAAACCATTGGGTTATTGGATCTGTTAGATGCTCTTCTCTTGTATCCATTAAAAAAGAGTGAGTCCTATTGAAAAAGCATTCAAATATTTCTTTATTCGAGACATTATGCTTATCACGAAGCTTTAGCCTAACCGCGGTTGACATTATAAATCGCAATTAATTGTCCTCTTTAGTCCTATCAAGACCGCCTCAGTCACCGTGAGCGCTCACTATACACAAGCAAAAACCCATTGTATATACACTGTGTATATACAATGGGTTTAAAGTCGATCATATATTCGATGTTAGTTAATCTTCTTTAAACTTGTCATGCAGCTTATGCGGGAACAGCTGTGTATAAACTTGCCATAAAATATTCAGGTTTCTATGCCCTGTAACCTGAGCGACTTCCTCAATCGAATATCCCTTTTCAAACAGTCTACTAGCCCCTTCGCGGCGGAGATCATGGTAACGCAAATCAGTAATACCGAGTTCATTACGAACACGCTGAAAGCCAGCCGTCACGGATGTTGCGTTATAGGGGAAAATTAAGTCATCAGAAACAGGTTGGCGCATAACAATGTCAAACGATCCACCAAGCAAAGGCACAATCATATGGTTGCCTTCCTTTTTTCTTGGATCCTTTCTATCACGGACTAAAATCGTTTTATGGTCTTTATTTAAATCGACCCATCTTAATTTACATACTTCGCCAATGCGCATGCAGGTCAAAATACTGAAATCCAGCATGTCGATAAACGGGATGCGATTAGCCCCGTTTGGGCGGTAGCTCATTCGCTGCTCAAGCCCTTCTTTTAATCGTTCAAGCTCATTCTCTGTTGGTCTACGGGTTCGCTTTTGGCTTTTACCCACTAACCCCATTTCAATGAGAACAGGCACGGCCTCTTCAAAAACCTGAAAGTTAGCATCAATATTCCAGACGGGGGCGGCTTTTTTCATCACACTACGCAGGTAAGCAATATCGTGATAAATCGTCGCGGGGCCTGCGCCAGCCATACGCCGATTTTTACAGTGCTCAATTAAATCGCTGGTCTTTAAATTGTTACTTCTTACTTTTGAAATATCGCAGTCAATCAGCATGCGAATAACATATTGCTTGGTGCGGCCGGTTCTTGACCACAGGTCAGCATCTTCAAAAAAACGGTTAAGTAACTCACCGATTAGAATCGCTTTATTCTTTTGCAGTACAGAATCATTTTCAATTGCATCACATCGGGTTTTGCCCCAAGTTCTAGCAACTTCCTTTTTACTGAAAGTTTTAGACTCACGATGTATAATTTCCCCACTTTCTTTAACGCGTATAGTGCAACGGTAGCTAAAATCCCCGTTCGCCTTTGCGCGTTTCTCAATAGTAAATGACGCCATAGAATGAGATTAACCTTAATTCGTCCTACCCCAAAAAGGGGCCTATATGGGGCACCATATAACGAAATTGACGGCAATTACAAGCAACTAGAAGTAACTCAAGATAAACGATGAAAATTGAAAACCACCACTTAAAGCCATGTACACCAACGAAATTGCTTGATAGAACATTTTCCATTGCGCCCATGTTGGATTGGACGGACCGTCATTATCGTTATTTTGCACGTTTGATGTCGGCTAATGCTTTGTTGTATACGGAAATGGTGACAACAGGAGCGATATTGCATGGTCGCGGTGATTACTTGGCGTATAATCAGGAAGAACATCCTTTGGCGTTGCAGTTAGGTGGCTCTAATCCCTTAGATTTGGCTCGTTGCGCTAAACTCGCTGCTGAGCGTGGCTACGATGAAGTTAACCTCAATGTGGGTTGTCCTTCCGATCGAGTGCAGAATGGTCGCTTTGGCGCGTGTTTGATGGCGGAACCTGAGTTAGTGGCTGAGTGTGTTGACGCCATGAAACAAGTCGTTGATATTCCTGTGACTGTGAAAACGCGTATCGGAATTGATGAACAAGATAGTTATGCGTTTTTAACCCAGTTTATTGATGTGGTCAGTGCAAAAGGGTGTACGGATTTTACTATCCATGCGCGTAAGGCGTGGCTTCAAGGGTTAAGCCCAAAAGAGAATCGCGAGATCCCGCCGCTCGATTATGAGCGTGTGTATCAACTTAAGCGTGATTATCCTGCACTTAATATTGGTATTAATGGCGGCGTAACAACTCTCGAGCAAGCACAAATGCATTTAGTGCAGCTCGATGGAGTAATGATGGGGCGCGAGGCTTATCAGAATCCTTATATTCTGGCGCAGGTGGATCAAATATTGTGTGGCAGTCAAAAAGCAGTGATTAGCCGCGAGGCTGTGATTGAGGCTATGTTGCCTTATATTGAAGCGCATTTGCAGTCTGGTGGGCGACTTAATCATATTACTCGCCATATGATCGGGTTATTCCAAGGCTTACCGGGTGCCCGTGCGTGGCGTCGTTATTTGAGCGAAAATGCCCATAAAAACGGCGCTGGGATAGAAGTGGTAATGCAGGCTTTTCAGAATATTCAGGCTGAAGTTGTAGAGTAATTCCACTCGACTTAAAAGATGGTGAAATTTACTAATTTGAGTAGTATTTTTCACCACTTGTTATTTTCCAATCCATCCCTATATCTCATCTTGTCCACATAAAATTTTTTAAAATGATTAAAATCATAATCTTAATAATATTTTTATAAGTTGGCACGCAGTTTGTAATACTCCTTTCGTCAAGTTAATTAATCGAAAGGGATGCCATCATGTTTACGTTAACCATTAAAAAATCAGTACAAATGAGTGTGTTATTAGGCGCGTTAGTCGGTAGCGTTGCAGCACACGCAGAAGCCGCACCAATATCAGATGTTGTGGGAACTATTGAGCAAACATTAACTGCGCAGACACAAGAATTGTTCGTCAGTGTAAAGCGTGAATTTGTGATGTCATTGCAAACACAACTGGCTGAAAGTATTTATGACTTCAACAGTCAACTTAGCTTAAACGCTGAAAATAAAGGTGAATCGGCAGGTGCCGATGAATATAGCGCTAAGTAAAGGATCTGCTTATGTGGTTTGTAGCACCTTTGATGACATTGCTACTGTTACCTGTAATTAGTCTTGCGTTGTTTTCAGGCATTATTTGCTGGTTTCAGTGGCATAGTGTTAGTGATAAATAAGTTAGCGATGAACTGAGTCGAGGTTTTAGATGAAACGATTAAAAGTGCGTATGGAGAGTCCAGAGCGGTTAGTGTGTGGTGTTGCTGCTGGCATGGCGTGGAAATTTGATTGGTCTTGTTTTTGGACTCGTGCGGTGTGGGCTGGTGCAGTTGTATTTATGCCAGGTGTGAGTTTGTTAATTTACTTTGTTTTAGCATTGTTAGTTGACCAATGGAAAAAACCAGCCTAAGCATGCAGTGATGGCTTGTGTTGATGAGCTCATAAGTGGCTTGTTTTGATTTAAAATGATGCAGTTAAACCTATCAACAAGAGGGTACTTTGACCCTCATGCGACATGTATGTGCATAATGCCTTGCAGGCTACTTTTTCAAAAAAGCCTGAAATCTGCTTTTGGCTTCATCACTTTTTAGCCTAGCGCTAAATTGTTCAAGTTCTTGGTGCATTTGGTGTTGTACACGATTTTTATGCGGACGCATTAATTGACGTGTGATTTGTAGTGCTTGTGGCGGTTGATTGGCCAATTTTTTTGCCTGAGATAGTGAATAACTGAGTAAATCTTCATGGGCCACAATTTCGTTGATCATATTGAGTCTATGGGCCGTCTCGGCATTAAAACTTTCACCAAGTAGCAGTAACTCAGCCGCTTTTTGATAACCAATGAGTTCTGGTAAGAGTAGGCTAGCCCCCGCTTCTGGCACGAGAGCCAAGTTGACGAAGGGAAGTTGAAATTTCGCCGTGTTGTCAGCGTATACCAGATCGCAATGTAGCAGTACGGTTGTACCTATACCGACGGCGGCACCAGAAACAGCAGCCACCAGAGGTTTTTTGAGTTCGAGCAGACAAAATAAGAAACGTACTGCGGGATGATTTGGCCCTAAGTCACTATTTTTCAAAAAGTCAGCAACATCATTGCCTGAGGTGAAACAATTATCTTGGCCATGGAGCATAAAGGCACGAATGTCGTTGTCTGCTTCACCTTCGATCAGGTATTCTGTCAGTTGTTTATACATATTAAGATCAAGTGCATTGCGTTTATCAGGGCGATTAAAGCTAATAATACGCACGCCCTGATCATCCTGAACCTGTATATGACTCATGGGTTGTTTCCTTTACGACGACATTGGGTAGACATGGAGTTTAAGACATTGAAACCAATATTCAAACAGCTGTTTAATTGTCTAGTTTTATCTTGTGCATCATTTTCAGCGTTGGCGAACGTAGTCATGACTGAAGGTCATATACGCGCCATGCCTGAGACAGTACCAAATACTGCCGCTTACTTTACGCTTGAAAACCACACAGATAAAGCGATTCGTCTTATCGGTGTCAGTACGACTGTGGCAAAGGATGCCCAATTACACACGATTATCGAAGACCAAGGCATGGTGAAGATGCGCCATGTTGAAGGTTTTGACATCCCCTCCCATGGCACATTAACGTTAACGCCGTCAGGGGATCACGTCATGTTGCTTGGCTTAAAAGCGCCATTGGTGTTAGAGCAACAAGTTGAACTGCAATTAGAGTTTGACGGTGGCGAGAAAATGGCAATTACCCTGCCTGTTAGTAAAGCAGTAGAAAACGCCGCAGAGCAAGAGCATCATCACCATCATTAAGGAGTCGCTTGATGCAAATTACATGGAAAAAAGTTACCGGGGTCGGTTTATTTTTAGTATTAATCGGTTATGGCGTGAGTGTATGGTGGAGTATCGAACCGGATCCGATTAGCCCTCAACAATTAACAGCATCCAATAAGAATATTGTTGGGTACGCTACCACTACATCGCTAATCCTCACTGTCGAAAATTTACTCGATAAGCAAGGTGGTTGGTTATCAAACGATGTGATGCCACCTTCCATCTTCATGGATAACATGCCCGCATTTGAATATGGTGCTTTGGAGCAAGCCCGTGATTTAGCCTTGATTATGCGTAAAGAGTTTAGCCGCTCACAGTCACAATCTGCGGCGGACAAAGATTTAGGCGAAGCCCAATCTAAGCTCAATATTGACCACACTAGCTGGTTAGTACCCAGTGCCGAAAGCGAATATCGCGATGCAATCAAATTGCTGAAGCTTTATCGTGCCCGCATGATGGACCCAAATAATCAAGATGCACAGTTTTATGCCCGTGCTGACAACCTTAATGAATGGTTGAAAGAAGTGCAGAAACGTCTGGGTAGTATGTCGCAGCGTTTATCTGCCAGCGTTGGCCAAGAGCGCTTAAATACAGATCTAGCTGGTGACAATTCGGCGCGTCAATCAACCCCAAATTTGACCAGCCATCAGGTAAAAACCAGTTGGTGGAAAATTGATGATGTCTTCTATGAGAGCCGTGGTGCTTCATGGGCGTTGTTGAACTTTATGCGTGCTGTTGAAGTCGATTTTGCAGATGTCTTAAAGAAGAAAAATGCTGAAGTGAGCCTAAGACAGATCATTCGTGAACTGGAAGCGACTCAGCAAACTGTCTGGAGCCCTGTTGTGCTTAATGGCAGCGGTTTTGGCTTAGTCGCTAATCATTCATTGGTTATGGCTAACTATGTATCCCGTGCGAATGCCGCGGTGATTGATTTAACGAACTTGCTATCTCAAGGTTAATTATGAAAAAAACTCTCCTCGCCAGTGCGGTATTAGGATTCTGTATGGCCTCATCTGCCCAAGCGGCAACTGTGGTTGGTTTTACGATTGGTGGTGATTACTGGCGCGCCGATACTAGCGGTACTTTTGCTGATAAAGGTCAACCACAACAAACATTTGATTACAGTTCATCTGCTCAAGGCAGTTATTGGATTGCAGTTGAGCACCCATTGCCATTTGTCCCTAACATTAAAATCCGTGAAAATAGCCTAGATCAGAAAGGCAGCATGTCTGGTGCTGATTTCAACTTCAATGGTCATGATTTTAAAGGTAATGTGACTGCTTATACTGATTTGAGTAACACAGATTTCGTGCTGTATTACGAAATATTGGATAACGACATAGTGTCATTGGACCTTGGTGCTGCATACAAGTTAATGAATGGTTCACTGCGTGTTCAAGACCCTGGCCATCCAGAAGAGAAAGATGTCGATAGTGGTATTGTGATGGGTTATGCCAGTACGCATGTGGGTATGCCTGGCTTAGGCTTGTACGGTTTTGCTGATTTGATGCAGGGCGTTAATGAGTCAAGCGTGCACGACTATGCTATTGGTTTAGGTTGGCAATTTGATGGTTTGGCCGTCGATACCCGTGTGCGTGTAGGCTACCGTGAATTTTTATTCGATGTGAGTAATTTCTCGGGTGTGAGTGCTGATACTAAATTTAAAGGTTATTTTGCGGGTGTTGAAATCAATTTCTAATTTTGTTGATTTTAACTTTTAAGCATAAAAAAACCGCCAAATGGCGGTTTTTTTATATTTAATGACTGAGAGCGTTGTTACTGTGCAATCAAGCCATTATTGATGGCGATAACATCATCTTCATTCAATGTACCCGCAGCTTGCTTTAGTGCAACAACTGAGTTGATGTAGCTATAGCGCGCATCGGATAATTTACGTTTTGAGTCGTACAAGTCACGGGTACGGTTCAAAACATCAACGATAGTACGAGTACCCACTTCGAAACCCGCTTGAGTGGCTTTTAGGGCACTTTCTGATGAAATAACAGATTGCTCATAAGCTTTGATTGAGCTGATAGAAGCACCTACGTTGTTGTAGTTATTACGAACGTTTTTCACTACACCACGGTAAATTTGCTCAAGCTTTTCACTTGCTTCAACATACTGGAATTGTGCTTCATTAACTTGTGAGCTGACTTTAAAACCTTCGAAAATCGGAATGCTTAAGTTGACACCAACGCTGACATTATCAAAATCAGGTTCGTTGAGATTACCCATTTTTTGCTCAAGACCTTTGTTGTAACCGGCATTTAAGCTTAAAGACGGCATGTGGCCTGCTTGATAAAGCTTAATGGTCTCTTGGGCAATATCTTTACCAATACGTTGAGTCATTAAATCAACACTATTGGTTTCAGCAATTTTTAACCATTCGCTAGATGACGTTGGCGCTGGCGTAACGGCTGAGAAACGGTTGGTATCTAGCACATTAATCGTCTTGTGATCGATGCCAGTGATTTCACGTAAGGCTTCATAACTATTGGCGAGCGTGTTTTCGGCTAAAATTTCAGTGGCTGAGGCTAAGTCATATTGCGCTTGAGCTTCATGCACATCGGTAATCGCGGTTAAACCCACTGCGAAACGTTGTTTAGTTTGTTCAAGTTGACGCTCGATTGCGCGTTTTTCTGCACCTTGGAACTCGTAGTTGTCTTTCGCCGTTAATACATCGAAATAGGCTTTAGTGATACGAGTAATCAAGTTTTGTAATGCTGAAGCATAAGCGGAATCAGCTTGAGAAGCGGCTTTCTCAGCAAGACTTAAACCAACCCAAGCACTGTGATCATAGATGACTTGATTTAATTTCAGGCTACCTACTAGACCACTTGCATCATCCTTCGGATCATTCCAAGCTTTGTCATAACCGACGTTTGCACTAATGGTTGGCAACAGCGGAGCGCGGTTTTGCTCGATTTTCTCAAACAAACCATTACGCTGGGCTTGGGCTTGCAATACGAGCGGGTCGCTGGTCAGTGCTTGCTGATAAATTTGCAACAAATCATCTGCTTGCACCGCTGAAGTGGAAGCCGCAAGTGTTAATGCTGCGCATAAATTATGGATCTTAAATTTCATTTGCTGTCCTTATTAGACAAAATCCCCCCACGGAGGAATATTTTAACTTCGTTTAGACTAAGTAATGCCTTTACCAAGGCGGTTTGCGCTTCCCGACGCTTCCCGATACAGCTAAAACTTAATAACCTAGAGTCTAAGAACTCTGACACTTTCAAGTCAAATTCGAAGTGTAACAGATTTTATTTTAAAAATGTGCTCAAATTGCCTTGATTATAAGCGCAAATTTAACTTTTAAGGATAGAGTATGAAACCCCCTGTTTTTTCGCAAACGGATATTGAGATCTTAGGAAAAAAATCCCTTTATCAAGGTTTTTTCTCAATGGACGAATACACTTTCAAGCATAAATTATTCGCTGGTGGCTGGAGTAAGCCTGTCACTCGCGAAGTGTTTGAACGGGGTCATGCTGTGGTCGTCCTTCCCTATGATGCCAAGCAAGATAAAGTCGTACTCATCGAACAGGTACGCTTTCCTGCATTAGCAACCGCTAAATCTCCTTGGCTTCTTGAGTTAGTCGCGGGTATGATTGCGCCCGCAGAAACGCCTCTGGATGTTGCACACCGAGAATTAATGGAAGAAACTGGCTTAATGGCTAAGCAAATACACAGTGTAAATAGCTATTTAGCGAGCCCAGGTGGTAGTACAGAACGTTTCTATTTCTATTGGGCTGATGTCGATTCAAACGACGCCCGTGGATTGCATGGATTAGCTGAAGAGCACGAAGATATTCGATTGCATGTCATGAGCCGCGAGCAAGCTTATGAGCGAGTGGTTGCGGGCGAGATTGATAATGCGTCGACCGTTATTGGATTACAATGGTTACAATTAAACTATCAGCAACTGGTTTAAGTTGGGATGAATTTGGCTACTTCGAGTCTAAAACGGCGCTATAAACCCAACGTCAGTGATTTTTTAGCACTGTGCGGGCGTAATTATGGCTACATGTTGAAATGGTTACCGTTAGAGATAGCTATCGGTGAGTCATGGCGACTCGAAGGTGAGTTTGGTATATTAGTAGTGCGAATTTTAGAAAATACCAAATATACTCAGCTAGTTGAGATATCTCGTCCCATCGAAATCAAGGAGTTTATCAATACTCCCAAGGTGTTAGTGAGAATTTATCACGATGCTAAATTAGCAGAAGTGTTAACTGGCCAACAGATTTACCAATTACGCCCAGTGTATGATTATCCCAATGTACGCATGTATCAAAGTGATGAAAAGTACCAGGTGAATGCATTCCTGGAAGAGTTATTAAAGATTGGTTACCAACACAGTGTCGTGTGCCAGTCTTAGAATTGGGTATTCAATGTGCTGAAAGAGGCTGTCTCTTACTCCATAGCTGAAGGGGAAAGCGTGCGTATCGTGCAAGTCACAGATCCGCATCTTTTTGCCGATCCTGAAGCTCAGCTATTAGGAGTTAATACTAGCAAAAGTTTTGCTGCCGTATTAAATACGATTAGAGCTGTGGACTATCCTGCTCACTTGATGCTCGCCACGGGCGATTTGAGTCAAGACTATTCGGCTGAGTCCTATCAGCAATTTGTGAAAGCAGTCACCCCTGTTGGCTTACCTTGCCATTATCTTCCTGGAAATCATGACGATCCACGGATCATGTATCTGCACATGCAGGGTGAACAGATTTTTGGGCAGCAGCGTATTCTGGCGGGAAACTGGCAAATCCTCATGTTGGATTCAACCGTGCGGGGAAAGCCTGGCGGCAATATGGCCGAGACTCAGTTCGAATTAATTGATGAAGCCATTGCCGCACATCCTGAATGCCATACTTTACTGGTGATGCATCACAATCCCATCGTTGTGAATTGTACTTGGTTGGATCAGCACTGCATGGACAATGGCGCCGAGTTTATCGCGCGAGTGGCAAAGTATCCGCAGGTCAAAGGATTGCTCTGGGGACATGTGCACCAATGTATTGATACCCATCATAATGGGCCCCATGGCACGTTGCAGTTGATGGCGACACCTTCCACTTGTATTCAATTTAAGCCGTTATCGCCTTATTTTGCCTTGGATGGCGTTCAACCGGGTTATCGTTTGCTGGAGTTGAAAGCCGATGGTAGCATCAACACTAAAGTGTATCGCGTACCGGGTAACCATTTTTCCCCCGACAACAACTCTAGCGGTTATTAACGCGAATAGCCGCAGCCTGAGGAAATATGCTGCTTTATATTCACGGTTTTAATAGTTCTCCATTTTCAGATAAAGCTGTGATGACGGCTAAGTACATGACGCTGCATCATCCTAGTGTGGTCTTCCATCAGCCCCAATTACCCAATACACCTAAGGCTGCGATGGTGCTCTTAACCGCTTATGTTGAGGCTGCGATTGATGCCAAAGAGCCATTAGCTTATATAGGCTCATCTTTAGGTGGGTATTTCGCCAGCTATTTAGCCGAAACCTATGGTGGCAAAGCGGTGTTAGTTAATCCTGCGGTAAAACCCTTTGAGTTGTTCGATGAGTTTATGGGGCCGCAATTCAATCCTTACACTGAACAGCATTATCTTGTCTTACCTGAGCATAAGTCTGAAGTCGCTGAATTTAATACGGCTGTGATCCGCAATCCGGATCGTTTTTTGGTATTATTGCAGACAGGTGATGATGTGCTGGATTATCGCGAAGCGGTCAATAAGTATCATCACTGTCAATTGCGAGTTGAAGCGGGTGGTGATCACAGCTTTGTTGGTTATGAGTCGCATCTGCAAACTGTAAGCCAATTTTTACACTTACCTTGACAAACTGACATGCCGAGCCGCAACATGGCCGGATATAACAACCTATAGCGTGCCCTATGACAAATCAATACACCTCTGACGCCATTGAAGTTCTCAACGGACTCGATCCTGTTAAACGCCGTCCAGGTATGTATACCGACACCTCCAGACCGAACCATTTGGGCCAAGAGGTCATAGATAACAGTGTCGATGAGGCATTGGCAGGTCACGCGACAAAAATTGAAGTTGTTCTACATACAGATAACTCCCTCGAAGTCACTGATGATGGCCGTGGTATGCCAGTGGATATCCACCCAGAAGAAGGCATTCCTGGGGTTGAGTTAATTCTGACCAAATTGCATGCCGGCGGTAAATTTTCGAATAAAAACTACCAGTTCTCCGGTGGTTTACACGGTGTCGGTATCTCGGTGGTCAACGCTTTGTCGCGCCGTGTCGAAGTCACGGTTCGCCGTGATGGCCAAGTGTATGACATCGCTTTTGAAAATGGCTTTAAAGTTGAAGATTTACGCCCAACAGGGACCTGTGGCCGTCGTAATACGGGGACTCGAGTGCATTTTTGGCCCGATGCGAGCTATTTTGATTCGGCTAACTTCTCAAATTCAAAACTGATTTATCTGCTTCGTGCTAAAGCGGTACTGTGCCCAGGTTTACGGATCAAATTCACCAATAAACAGACAAACGAAGTCCATGAATGGTTCTATGAAAGCGGCCTAACTGATTATTTAAAGGCGGCTATCGGTGACAATTTAAGATTGCCAGATGAGCCGTTTGTCGGCTGTTTTAAGGGCCAGCTAGAAGCCGCAGATTGGGCGATTACTTGGTTGCCAGAAGGCGGTGAATCCATTGGCGAGAGTTATGTAAACTTAATTCCGACTCCGCTCGGTGGTACCCATGTGAATGGTTTCCGCCAAGGTTTATTGGAATCGATGCGCGAATTTTGTGAGTTCAGAAATTTAATTCCCCGTGGCATTAAACTTTCACCTGAAGATATCTGGGATCGCGCCGCGTTTATATTGTCGGTGAAGATGCAAGAACCGCAATTCGCTGGTCAAACAAAAGAAAAGCTTTCTAGTCGCCAATGCGCTGCTTTTGTGTCTGGCGTTGTGCGTGACGCATTCTCACTCTGGTTGAACTCAAATACCGAATTAGCTGAATCCTTAGCCGAAATGTGCATTAATAATGCCCAGAGTCGTTTAAAGGCCGCCAAAAAAGTGGCCCGCAAAAAGGTGACTTCGGGACCTGCACTGCCGGGTAAGCTGACAGACTGTAGTGGCCAAGATCCGATGCGCGGAGAGTTATTCCTCGTGGAAGGGGATTCTGCGGGTGGCAGTGCTAAACAGGCCCGCGATCGTGAGTTTCAAGCCATCATGCCGCTGCGTGGAAAAATCTTGAATACCTGGGAAGTCGATGCTTCGCAGGTGTTAGCTTCACAGGAAGTCCATGATATTTCGGTGGCGATTGGTTGCGATCCCGATAGCAGTGATATTTCTGAATTACGTTATGGCAAGATTTGTATCCTTGCGGATGCCGACTCAGACGGACTGCACATTGCTACCTTGTTATGCGCGCTATTTTTGAAGCATTACCGTATCTTAGTTGAGCAGGGTCATGTGTATATTGCTATGCCGCCGTTGTTCCGTATTGATATCGGCAAAGAGGTTTATTACGCCTTAGATGAGGCAGAAAGAGCGGGTATTTTAGACCGTATTGCCGCTGAGAATAAAAAGGGTAAGGTACAAGTCACCCGCTTTAAGGGCTTGGGTGAGATGAATCCTTTACAACTTCGTGAAACAACGATGGATCCAAACACCCGTCGTTTAGTACAGTTGACGATAGATGACATCGAAGAAACGGATGCTTTGATGGATATGTTGCTCGCTAAGAAGCGTTCGCCGGACCGTAAAAACTGGCTTGAAGATAAGGGTGACATGGCTTTACTTTAATGTTGTGCACTATTGCCGATAACAATAAAACATAGGCATAAAGAAAATTACAATGTTGTATATTAAAACTAATAATTATAATTGCTTAAAGGTGTTTTCTGCCGGTTTTACGCTCTTAGCGAGTGTGACGTTATTGCTCTGCAATAGCGCCTTTGCGGGTTCCCAATCGATCATGATTACCGTCGCTAAGGGGTTTGGTTTATCGCTTTATGCCTCGGATATTGGCGATGCTAAGCAGATGGCGATGGGGGCTAATGGCACTTTATTTGTCGGTTCCAATAAGAGCGGCACTATCCATGCTCTCGTTGATAGTAATCAAGATGGTCGTGTCGATAAGCGCTATGTGATAGCTAAAGGGCTTGAATCACCCGATGCGATTGCATTCCGCAATGGTGACTTGTTTGTCGCCACTGAAAATCAAATAGTGCGCTTTGTTGATATTGAGCAAAGATTGCGCCGCCCGAGTCGACCCAAAGAGATTTACAGTGACTTGCCTTACTCAGAGAAGAAAAGTTCTCGGGCAATTAATTTTGGTCCAGATGGCCGTTTATATGTGTCTATTGGTGCGCCCTGTAACGTCTGTGAAGCGCCAGTGCCTTACAGTAGCATCATAGCGATCAATGTCGATACAGGTGCGAGTGAGCAAATTGCGGCTGGTGTGCGTGATGCAAGTGGATTTGATTGGTCGCCAATAGACAAAAAATTATGGTTTGCCGATCAAGGCCGTGATTGGATGGGGGACAACTTGCCACCCGATGAGATTAACCGCATCGATGTGATAGGGAGTCATTATGGCTTCCCTTATTTACATGCCAGTAGTGTTGTTGAACCCGCCTATGAAAAACCGAAAAACTTAAAAATCACTCTGCCAATGTATGAGTTGCCAGCCCATGTTGCACCCACGGGACTTGCATTTTATCGCGGCAGTCAATTTCCCGATATTTACCATAATCAGTTGTTTGTCGCCGAAAATGGCTCGTGGAATCGTTCGAGTAAAGTTGGCTATCAAGTGGTGATGTTGAAGATTGAAGATCAAAAAGTGGTGAGTCGTGAAACGGTTGTTAGTTTCCTTGACGGTGAATTTCCCGTTGCTCGACCCTTTGCGCTGTTATCGGCATCCGATGGTGCTATGTACATCTCCGATGATTTAAAAGGTAACGTGTATCGCTTGTTTTATAAGGGCGATAGTACTGAAGAAACACAGGAACTAGAAGAAAATGAGTGACGCTATCAAGTTAAGTCTCGATGGGGTAGAGCAAATGCCATTGCGGCGCTTTACCGAAGAGGCTTATCTGAACTATTCCATGTACGTCATTATGGACCGAGCCCTGCCACACATTGGTGATGGACTTAAACCGGTACAGCGTCGAATTATCTATGCGATGAGTGAGTTAGGTTTATCGGCTCAATCTAAGCATAAAAAGTCGGCCCGTACGGTTGGTGACGTATTAGGTAAATACCATCCTCACGGCGATAGTGCCTGTTATGAGGCTATGGTATTGATGGCGCAGCCATTTTCATATCGCTACCCGTTAGTCGATGGCCAAGGTAACTGGGGTGCCCCCGATGATCCTAAGTCATTTGCGGCTATGCGTTATACCGAAGCACGTCTCTCTAAATTCTCTGAAGTGTTACTCAGTGAACTGGGACAAGGTACGGTTGAATGGGGTGCTAACTTCGATGGCACTTTGAAGGAACCTAAAGTACTGCCTGCACGTTTACCGCATATCTTACTCAATGGTATTACTGGTATTGCCGTAGGTATGGCGACGGATATTCCGCCGCATAACGTGAGAGAATTAGTCTCCGCCTGCGTAGCATTGCTCGATGATCCTAAGCTTGAACTCGAGCAATTGATGGCCTTTGTACCAGGCCCTGATTATCCAACTGAAGCCGAGATTATTACCCCGTCTGCCGATATTGCAAAAATTTATGAGTCGGGCCGTGGGTCATTAAGAGCACGTGCGGTTTACACTGTCGATGGCGGTGAAATCATCATCACGGCGCTGCCGCATCAAGCCAGTAGCGGTAAAATCTTAGAGCAAATCGCCGGTCAAATGCAGGCGAAGAAATTGCCTATGGTGGCCGATTTACGCGATGAGTCGGATCATGAAAACCCAGTGCGTCTTGTGGTGGTGCCGCGCTCCAATCGCGTCGATTGCGATCAACTGATGGCGCATTTGTTTGCCACCACGGATTTAGAAAAGAGCTTTAGAGTTAACTTAAACGTGCTGGGTCTCGATGGACGTCCGCGAGTTAAAGGGTTGAAAACCTTATTAACTGAGTGGTTAGAGTTCCGCGTTGATACGGTTAAACGTCGTTTAGAATATCGTTTAGATAAGGTGGTATCGCGGTTACATATACTCGAAGCCTTAATGATCGCTTTCCTCAACATTGATGAAGTGATCGAGATTATTCGTTTTCACGATGATCCTAAAGCCGAGTTGATGGCCCGTTTTTCACTCAGTGATAAACAAGCTGAATCGATCCTCGAGTTAAAGTTACGGCATTTAGCTAAGTTAGAAGAATTTAAGATCACGGCCGAACAAAATGAGCTTGAAGCCGAACGCGAAAAACTGGAGCAGTTATTGGGCTCAGAGCGTCGCTTGAAGACGTTGATCAAGAAAGAATTAATTCAAGATGCGCAAACCTATGGCGATAATCGTCGCTCGCCAATCGTATTGCGTAATGAGTCTAAAGCATTAACTGAACAAGAGTTAACGCCGACAGAAGCCGTGACTGTTGTCTTATCTGAAAAAGGTTGGGTGCGTTGTGCTAAGGGCCACGATATCGATCCTTTGTCGCTCTCCTATAAGTCTGGCGACCAATATCTATGTAGCGCGATGGGACGTAGCAATCAGGCCGCAGTGTTTATTGATTCGTCTGGGCGGGCTTTTGCGACTGATAGCCATACTCTGCCATCGGCCCGTAGCCAAGGTGAGCCTATTACGACTCGCTTCAATATGGCACCTGGCGAAACCATGCAGCATGTGTTGATGGGTGAAGAAGACCAATGTTACTTGTTAGCAACGGATGCGGGTTACGGTTTTATTTGTTCATACAACGATATGGTGTCGCGCAATAAGGCGGGTAAAGCCTTGCTGAGTCTACCAACAAACGCTAAATCATTAACGCCTAAGTTGATCGACCGCACTAAAGAAATGTCACTGCTAGCGATTACAAACGAAGGGCGGATGTTACTGTTTTCGCTAGAAGCGTTACCGCAATTATCCAAGGGTAAAGGTAATAAAATTATTGGTATACCAACCGAAAGAGCCAAGAATCGCGATGAACTTATGACGCATTTACAATTAGTGCCGAGTGATACGCCGGTTACCTTGTGGGCAGGTAAGCGCAAGCTCACACTGAAGCCAAGCGATCTTGAGCATTATCGAGGTGAACGTGGTCGTCGTGGTGCAAAATTGCCTAGAGGATTACAACGTGTCGATAGCGTTGAATTAGGTGACGGTGGTGATGCTTTAGCGAGCATCTAATGCTTTGTAATGGTTGCAATGCTGTAAAGAATTAAATGGGTTAACTAAAACCACCTCAGTTTGGCTTAGGTGGTTTTTTATTTTTTGCGTTTTGGATTAGATTATGAGACATAAAAAACCTACTGTATTACTACAGTAGGTTTCTATTATCTCTTAGGTAAGAGATTAGAAGTCGTAACGTACGCCTACAGAGAATACGTTGTCATCTTGTAGATCTGTTTTAGCATTAGCAACAGTAAAATCACCACGGTACATAGCGTATTGACCATAGATCATAGTTGATTTCGCTAAGCGATAATCAGCACCAATGTTGAAGTTTTGGAAATTGATGTCATCAGCACCTTTTACGCCGCCCAGTTTAGTGTAAGCGCCACCTAAACCAGCTTCATCAATGCCGTATTCAGCCTTCAGGTTTACACCGTTCAGATCATAAGAAACGTTAACAAAGTAAGTGTTACCTTCGATGTCATTGTTCACAACATCTTCAGAGTTTTGGAATAAACCACCAACTTTGAATTGACCGAATTTTGCTTGGCCAACTAAACGGTATGCATCAACACCAGCAATGCCTTTGTTATAGGCTACTGCAGCATAGTAATTCTGCTCTTTAAACTTGCTGTCACCTAGAGTTGCGCTTAATGCATATAGGCTTTCAGAAGTCTTAGCTGTAGTGTCGTTATCATCAAATTGATAGTTAGCGTTTAATGTCACTAAGCCTGCAATTTTTGGTGAATAGTACCAAGCACCATCGGCAGTACGAGTTTGGGCACTGACTAAACGGTCGATATCGGCGTTAGTGTTACCGAAAATATCCACAGCACCTTCGGCTTGTTTGAATACTGAGTCATTACGACCCACTAACACAGTACCAGCGTTAGTTTTTAAACCTAAGAAAGTGTTACGTGCTTTGAAAACATCACCTGCACCAGAAGTGTTTTCAACTTGGAATTCCATTTGGTAGATAACGTCAAAGCCATCAGCAATTTTTTCTGAACCTTTAACACCTAATAGAGAGAAGTTGTTTTCTAAATAAGTACCTGCGTTATTCTCATCGGCATAGTTTGCTTCTAAGCCGTTAGTACCTGATTGTAGAGTGGCACCTGTGTCAGTATGGGTTAGAGCAAGCTCTAAACGACCATAGAAGCTTGGGCCTTCGGCTAGCGCACCGAATGAAGCCAATGCCAATACTGATGCAACTGATGCAGAGATGAATGTCTTTTTCATGTTTTGTGCTCCCTCGAACCTAAGTTCTTATCCATTTTTCATGGTTTTTGTGTGGTTTAACGCATTTGCTACCTGAGTCGGTAACAAAGTTGCCGCCGATTTTTACAGTTTTACGACTCGCAGGCTGTGGCGCAGATCATGTTTTTGGCTCTCCTTGCCTATATTCGGGCCATTTCTGGGATCTTTCCTTATATCTTGACTGCAAATTTACCTGAAAGGGGTAAAACTCTATTTTTCACTTACTACTTAAGTGGTAGGTAAGGCGGATTGCCTTAGATAGTGCGTCGGCGAGGGTAACTGTAGCATATACTAATGCTGTAGCAAGTCTGTCATATTGGTTATAGATTTGTGTTTGGGGGCGATATCTAAGCAGAAAAAGCGGCCGAAGCCGCTTTTTTATCAATAAATAACCTTGGGGTTAGTTGATTAATCTATTTAAAAATCAACGCGTAAACCGACAGTAAAGATGTTGTCATTCAGGTCTTGCTTTACATCGGCCAACATAAGATCACCATCGAAGCGCGTGTAGTGACCATAGACCATAGTCTTAGTGCTCAGGCGGTAATCTGCGCCCACACTGAACTGTTGCAGGTCAACATCACGGACCTGTTCTAGGCCACTGTTGTCTTGGTCACCAACATAACGGCTCACGTACTTGCCTAGACCTGAGTCATCTTTGCCGTACATCATCTTTAGTTTTAAGTCGCCAATTAAGTAGGCCGCGTTGACAAAATAGGTATCGCCTGAGAGATTGGCAAACTTATCATCCACATGCTCACTGTGTTGATATAAGGCACCTAAGATTACGTCACCGAATTTAGCTTGGGCTACACCACGATAGGCTTCAACGTTATCAATACCATCACTATAGGCGGCAGCGACATAGTAGTTTTGTGCTTTAAAGGCTTTATCCCCTAAGGTGGCGCTCAGAGCATACATTTGATCTTTGCTATACACGTCGTTGCCATTGCTATCCACTTGGTCATAGTTATCACTCATCAGATAAGTGGCATTAAGCGTCACGAGATCGGCAATTTTAGGTGAATAGTAAGAAATGCCATCGGCGGAGCGTGTTTGGCCTGCAACCAGTAAGTCGATATCAGCATTGGTATTACCGAAAAGATCGAAGCTACCTTCAGCTGCTTTAAATACGGTATCGTTACGACCCACTAAAGCCGTACCTGCGGCACTTCTGATACCTAGGAATGTATTACGGGCATTGAAGGTTTTATTTGAGTTGTCAAAGTTTTCGACACCAAATTCCATTTGATAAATGATGTCAAAGTAAGGGCTTACAGCTTCAGAACCTTTTACGCCTAACCAAGAGAAGTTGTTTTCAAGAACAGTGCCCTCCTTTTGGTTTTGAGTTGCATAACCTGTGTCTGAATTGGTAATGGCAAGATCAGCATGACCATAGAATTCAGGGCCATCGGCGAGTGCTGTGAATGAATAGAGTGTGAGGCTAGAAATAATAGCCGTCGTCAGTAGATTCTTTTTCATCTTCATTTTCCTGTGCTTATCGCTGTTATATGCATTGATAACTTCAGTATCTATGCATGCTGTTGAGCTTTTATGCGGCAAAGTCTGCACAGACTTGAAATGATAAAGTGTGATCTTGATCAAGTTTCATATAAAGGATGGCTTATTCAACATATTGTTTTACAAGTGAAATACATGTTTTTATTAAGTCGATTACCAAATGACTCGGTGGTAAATGATGGGCCTTTGCTTTTATTACACTCATTTAGTATTCGTATCCCTTTGCATCTAGTGTTTGGTGGCTGAGGATCTGATTTCGGTTTATGTCGATATCGTTTAGAATCCACGGCACATTTCTGGTGTTGCTATTAAGCTGCCCCTGTTGGCATCCATTCGATGCTAGGGCAAGCGCTCCTGCTGTTATTGGGTAATATAAGGTAAGTATTTATGACTGAGGCCTATCTAAATCGATTTGGCGGAATTGGCCGTTTGTATGGACAAAAGGCGTTGGCTAAATTTGCCACATCCCATGTGATGGTGATTGGCATTGGTGGCGTCGGTACTTGGGCGGCAGAGGCCTTAGCGCGGAGCGGCATAGGGCAGATAAGCTTGATAGATTTAGATGATATCTGTGTCACTAATACTAACCGACAAATACATGCTCTTAGCTCCACCATCGGCGGTTCTAAAGTTGCTGTGATGGCACAACGGATCCGTGAAATTAATCCTGATTGCCAAGTGAATGAAATTGAAGATTTTATTACATTAGATAATCTAGGCGAGTATTTGCTTGGAGCTAAAGAGGGGGGCAATATTGATTATGTTATTGATTGTATTGATGCCGTTAAGCAGAAGGCTGCGTTAATTGCTTGGTGTAAACGTCAAAAAATTAAGATAGTGACAGTGGGCGGTGCGGGTGGACAGACAGATCCGACGCAAATTCAGTTAACTGATCTCGCTAAAACCTACCAAGATCCTTTGCTAGCCAAAGTGCGTAATATTTTGCGCCGCGAGTATAACTTCTCTAAAAACGTGCAACGCCGGTTTGCTATCGATGCTGTTTTTTCCAGTGAGCAGTTAGTGTATCCCCAAGCCGATGGCTCAGTGTGCGGTACTAAAGCGGCGGCTGATGGCAGCATGAGGATGGATTGTGCTTCTGGTTTTGGGGCTGTGACTATGGTCACTGGGACATTTGGTTTTGTGGCGGCAAGTCGCGTATTAGCGCGATTGGCACAGCAGGCTCAAGAGGCGGTTTAAACTCTTAACCTAGATTCAGTCAAGATATCACCGCTTTCAAGGGCGGTGATGCCCCTTCAATATTATGTAATTTCATTAGGTTATACCTAGATATAAAAATCTTGTTGATTATTGACTGGTTCACATTGAGTGTATGGAAATTTAATATCAAATTGTGGGCCGCCTAGTTTTGAGTCTGCGCGATAACTCATAGTGCCTTTCAACAGTGTTGCGGCATTAAAGGCCGCTGATAATCCTAAGCCAGTACCACCTTTATTACGATTTGTAGTAAAGAAGGGTTCGAACATGTGCTCAGCAACATCGGCTGGAATGGCTAAGCCATTATTTTGAATGCTGATTTGAATTGATTCTTCATCCAAAGTCGCATTAATGTGGATAAGATTGTCTTCATGTCCTTGGAATGCATGGGTAAAGGCGTTCGAGAGAATATTACTAACAATTTGATTTAACAAACTGATATTGGTTTTGATATTGAGTGTAGGCTCCACGTTGATCTCCGTTGAGGCGTTAACATTGGGATGCATAATTAATGTCGACTCTAGGATTTCATGTAGCTGCTGGTTTAGATTACAGCATTGGTGTTCTTCATGACTGCGATCGATGGCGATCGTTTTAAATTTTTGAATTAAACTACTGGCTTTAGTGATATTACGGACAATGAGTTCACAGCTTTCTTGGTACTCATTAAGTATTTCATTTATCTCATCTAATGTAGCTTGATCGCTGTGGATCAGATCGATCAGTTCTTCAATATGGCTGAGCTGCGCACTCGCTGCCGTCAAACAAATGCCAATTGGGGTGTTTATCTCATGTGCAACCCCTGACACGAGTCCACCCAAGGCCGCCATTTTTTCTTGCTCAACTAAAACCTGTTGTGCTCGTTTTAGTGCGCTAAGGGATTGTTCTAACTCTAGTGTTCTTTCTTTAACTTGTCTTGCTAGCTCTTCTTTATAGCTACGTTCGAGCTTGAGTAGCCGCTCTCTATCTTCTAAGGCTATTTGCAGTTCCGTCTTAGAATTCTTTAAGGCGCTAAATGAGCTTCTAAGTTGTACTTGCATGCTATTGATGGAATCGGCGACTTGTTTGAATTCATCAATTTTTTCATGACGGTCAAATTGTAGTGGCTCATATTCATGGTCTATGTCGATATTTTTGCAGTATTGGCTGAGTTTATCTAAGTGTTTAGTAATGTTGAACCACACTAAAAATAGAATAAACCCAGCCACTAAGAAGGTTTTAATGCCATTAGAAAGCAGAATGATAATGGCCTTATCATACAAGCGTTGATAGATAGCATCGACATCGACTTGTATTTCGAGTGTGCCGACATTGATGTTTTCAGTCGGTGATTTATAGACTAAAGGAAAGGTTTTATCTAAGGAGTGTTCTTGTTTCTGCTCGCCTGCATTCCATGCTTGGCCGCTGTCATCTTTAATCGAAATATAGTTAATATCGGGCAGCTGAATTAGCCCATTGAGCTGAGTGTTAATGAGCCGCTCGTCAATAACCCAAATACTGGCGGCGAGCACATCTAAGTTCACCTTTTCCATGTTGGAAAATACTCTATCGATACGCACGACATCATTGCGATAATCACTGATCAACTGATACGCAGTGGTGATTAAGGTGATAACAGAACTAAAAAGTACAATAGACAGGGTAAGGTGCCTGCCTATGGGGCTTTTGATAAGTTGGCTAAAGAATGTCAGCATCTTAAATTTTCTTTATGCAATAGCGGCTTGAGATGCTTATAAGCATAGACCTACAGATCCAGAAAGTGCATTTTCTCGCAGATAAAATCAACGAAATATGTCTTCATTTGTGGCATTAAATTTGCTTATTAGCCGATAAGTTCAATTTTTTGTCACTGGGATAGCACTATGTTTAAACTCAAGCTGGATTCAGTTAAGTTTTTTAGCCCGAAGAAAATGATGTTTAGAGTCATGCTGTGGCTTATGGTGAGTTGTTCTGTCTTACTTCTTATTCCTCCTAATGTGCTGGCAGTGCTGGCGCTCGATAAATTTGTGCCAGAACATGCACAGTTTGTTGGATTAGGTCTAATCGTTTCTATCGCTTATTTTTTGAGTCAATTAATTAACTTAGGCTTAGATGAGTCTATCCGTCATTTAAGTGATAAGCGCGTTATTGAGACGATTGAAGCTAAAGTGAATCTACTTGATCCCGCTGAGCGAGCTTTAGTGAGGGAATTCTTTCTTCAAGGCGCCACGATTTTGACTCTGCCGCAAAATGAACCCGCTGTAAAAAGTTTAGTGAATGCCTGCATCTTAGAAAAGCTCGGTAACGAGCGCCATTATGCGATTCAGGGACCGACCGCCGACTATAAGATTGCCATGAAAGCGCGTATGTACCTTAACCGTGATGTGCTGCGTTTGCCAGCAGGTGAGCCGAGCCAAGAAGAAATGCAGTCGTTGATTAAGGCGCGTCCGCAATTTTTGAATGGATTAGTACAAAACAGAAAACACGCAGCATAGGCGTGTTCTACCTCACTCGGATGAGTGCTAGCTATGGTTTAGTTAGCATTTTTAACATGCGAGACAACAAAAAATGGGGGTGATAAAACCCCCTAGATTTTGCATTTATACAAGAAACATGAAGAACAACTGGAGCAAAAACTATGGTTTCGGTGCCGACTTCACAATGAACATCCAAGTGATATAAGACACTATCCCTATTGTGCTAAAGATAACGATCATTGAAAGTAAGCCTATGGGGTTACCAAACATCAGATCTAACCAAAATGCCATGACTGAAATCCTCTTTCCTGTGAAGTCCTCGCTAAATTAGCGGTATTCGATAGCTAAAATACTGATCTCGATCAATAAAAAATCGACATAGGAATACAAAGTTATAACCCTTAGTTAACTCTGTGATCTTGGTCAAATTTAAGGGTATGCTTAACAGTGACGAGTTCAAATAATTTAGCTTTGTTTCTTCTTCCGTTAGCGTCTAGGATTAACCTATTCAACTCGATCGATATTCAGTTAACGCGCTATTCCATTTATTCGTTCTTGTTTTTATATGAAGGCGCGATATCAGTTTTTTAAAGGAGTAAAAAATGGATTATAAAAAAAGTCACAAGGATTCAATGGGATATAATTCTATCTTTGCGCCACTATTGTTGCTGATTTATCCCCTCTATTGTTTGGTGATCACAGGGCACTTTGTTGCCATTTTGTGTTTAAGCGTGCTCGCCGCCATTTTAATGTTCAACATCAATAAATTAATCCGTAATTTGAGACAACTTGAGCGTGCAGCACACCACTTAGGCGAGGGAGATTTGAGTTATCAATTGGAAGAGAAAGATGCGGGTGTGTTCATTAAGGTAGTACATAACATTAATCGCATGGGTGAGGATGTCAGCCGTACGATTTTGTCTTTATCTGATACCTGTGAAGGGATGAAAAAAGTCGCCTCGGATATCAAGGTTATCAGTGAACAGGCAAAGCAAGGCGTGTTAGAGCAAGAGCATCAAACTGAACTGGCAGCCAGTGCAATGACACAGATGGTTTCAAGTGTACAAGCCGTATCGCAAAATGCGGTGAGTGCTGCGCAGGCAGCTGATATTGCCCAAAGTTCTGCTAAGCGCGGCGATCAAATCATGAATGGCATAGTCACTAAAATTGGCGCTATGTCGCAACAGATCCATGATACTCGAACCGTGATCGAGCACTTGGCCGCCGACAGCAACAATATCAGTAGCATTATTGAAACCATTTCGCAGGTGGCCGAACAGACCAATTTACTCGCCTTAAATGCTGCCATTGAAAGTGCGAGAGCGGGTGAACATGGTCGCGGTTTTGCTGTAGTCGCCGATGAAGTGCGTAATCTCGCTAAACGAACATCCGAAGCCACGGTTGAGATCCAGCAGCAAATCGCCGCATTACAAAAAGGCGCACAACATGGTGTTGAAGTCATGTTGAAAAACGTGGCGATTGCCGACGAAACGGCTGATATGGTTGATCAAGCTCACAGTGCACTCGGGCAGATTGTCGCTCAGGTGGAGACCATTACCGATATGTCCCACCAAATCGCCACGGCATCGGGACAACAACATACAGTAGCAGAGGAAATTAATAAAAATATCAGTGTGATGGCTGAGCTAGCCCTGAGTAATGCCTCCCACACCAACAACACTAACTTATCGAGTTTGAAAGTGTATAACATGTCGCAGGAAATCGGCTCCTTGCTGCATCGGTTCCATGTGAATGCGGCATTTTTTAATTCGAGTCAGGCGCAAAATAAACTCTTTGTGAAATGGGGGCCTGAGTTAGACATAGGAATGCCTGAGATCAATCGTCAACATCAGCGCTTAGTCTCATTGATCAATGAATTACACCGCACATTAAATGAAGAGTATGGACTTGAAGCCATCAAACGAATCGTGCAAGGGTTAGTAGATTACACCGCCAATCACTTTGCCTATGAAGAGGAACTTTTTGCGCGTTTTGGTTACCCTCAAACTGACAGCCACAAGGAAAAACACGGCAAGTTAGTTGGGCAAGTACTTGATTTTCAAAAGCGGGTTGTTAGAGGTGAAGATGTTGCCGACGAATTAATGGCTTTCTTGAAA
This sequence comes from Shewanella sp. NKUCC05_KAH, assembly GCF_019345585.1. Classification (NCBI taxonomy): domain Bacteria; kingdom Pseudomonadati; phylum Pseudomonadota; class Gammaproteobacteria; order Alteromonadales; family Shewanellaceae; genus Shewanella; species Shewanella sp. NKUCC05_KAH. The sequence continues at coordinate 64,938 of NZ_JAHKQZ010000018.1, read as the reverse complement.
GCTTGGTTGGTAAACCATATTCAAAAAAGTGATAAAGAATATACCGTTTTTTTATTATCCCATGGCGCAGAATAACCCCAAGAGCATGATTTTTGAGCGGTTAAATGCAATTTGTATTAAAGTCGCGGCAAAAGACTTGCCATTGTCATAAGCAAAGGTATAATTCCCAGCACTTAGAGACAGCCAGTTGTTTTGATTGCTTCTAAGTGCATATTTGATATGCCAGTGTGGTGAAATCGGTAGACACAGGGGATTCAAAATCCCCCGCCCTTAAAAGCGTGCCAGTTCGAGTCTGGCCACTGGTACCAAATCCTTCTGATGAAGGAACTAAAACCGACCTAGAGTCGGTTTTTTTGTGCCTGAAATTTGGTTTTCGCTCGGTGCTCTAGGTTGAGCTAGTGGGATTCGGCGATATCCATTTGCGTCATAGTCACGCCTTTGATTTGTGCATAAATCGCTTTGCCATGAGTGAGTTGCAGTTCGTCGCAGGCCCAAGGGGTGATGTTGGCCCAAAGTTCATCACGGCCTAAGGCGATTTTTAATTGGATTTGCTCGCCGTTATCACTGGGGTATAACTCTTTAATTTCTCCCTTTAGCAGGTTACGGATACTTGAGCCTTTGGGGATCTCAGTGCAAACCGAGACATGATTTGCCTGAATACGCACTTTGAGTTTCTTTGCCGTTTCAGCCAGATAGCCACTTACCCACAAATAGTTTCCATCATCCATCACGAGTCGCGTCATGGGGTAGTCGGGATGTCTGTCGGCGACCTTTGCACTGAGGAGTGAGCTGAGTTCCTGCAATGGCACCCAAGGGCGCATTTGCTCGCTATTCCACACTTCACTTAAGGCGCCTTGGGCAATCAATTTTCCCTGATGCAGCACTAGCATATAATCCGCCAGTTGTAAGATCTCATCTAGGCTGTGGCTCACATACACTATCGGCAGTTTTAGTTCCTGCGATAAGGTTTGCAAGTAAGGTAGTAACTCGCGTTTACGGGGTAAATCGAGCGATGCCAACGGCTCATCCATCAACAGCATATCGGGCGATGTCAGCAGGGCACGGCCAATGGCAACCCGTTGTTTTTCACCGCCCGATAGCGTGCTGGGATAGCGACTGAGGAGTTTTTCAATTCCCAGTAACTGCACAATTCTATCGAACAAGACTGGGTTAGCTTTACGCACACCATAGTTGAGATTGCCCTTTACGCTATAGTGCGGGAACAGTCGTGCTTCTTGAAATACATAGCCAATTTGGCGCTTCTCTGGGGGAAGGTTCACTTTGCCTTGTTGATAAAGCAGTTTGTCGCCGAGGCGGATTTCACCGCTATCTGGGGTCGAAAGCCCGCCAAGTAGGTTCACGAGCGAGGTCTTACCCGCACCCGAGCGGCCAAAAACGGCTGTCACGCCTTGCAATGGCAATTGGGTATCGACTTTCAGTTGCAGTTGTCCGAGTCGTTTTTCAATATTGATTGTTAACATACGCTTGCCGTCCTCTGCAGGGCTTTTTTACTCAGCCATTGGGAGGCGAGTAAAGACGCGAGCGCGATAACGATCGAGATAATGCACAGGCGCATGGCCTGATATTCTGCCCCTGGGGTTTCAATAAAAGAGTACATGGCGAGCGGAATTGTACGAGTTTCACCGGGAATATTAGAAACGAAGGTAATGGTCGATCCAAATTCCCCTAGGCTGCGGGCAAAGGCGATAATCATGCCCGACACTATCCCTGGAGAGGTAAGCGGCAGTGTGATGGTGAGAAATACCCGCCATCGACTGCTACCTAAAGTGCGTGCGGCCTGCTCGAGTCGAATATCAACGGTTTCAAAGGATTGGCGTATGGCTCTGACCATCAGAGGGAATGACACTATCGCCGCCGCGAGTGCCGCACCGCGCCAACTAAAGCTAAAACTGATGCCAAACCAATTAAATAACCATTGGCCGATAAAGCCTTGGCGGCCCATGCTGATCAGCAAGAGGTAACCCACTACCACGGGCGGTAACACCAGTGGTAGATGGAGCACACTGTCGAATATAGCCTTGCCAGGAAACTCGACTCTGGCCAGCACCCAAGCGCATAAAATACCCAAGGGTAAACTGGCGATAACGGCAACGGATGACACCTTTAAACTGAGTAGTAGTGCGGCAATTTCATAGTCGCTTAAAAGAGAGCCACTTAGCATAGAGCCGCTTAAAAATGAGCCGCTTAACAAAGAACCACTCAGCACCCTAATTCACTCCAAAGCCATATTTCTCAAACACATTTTTTGCGCTTGGGCCCTGCAGATACTCATTGAACGCTTTGGCGCTTGCGGTCGATTCTTGTTTGACTAAGGCGATAGGGTATTCAATTGGGCTGTAACTCGTTTCTGGGAAGGTGCCAACGATTTTGATCTTTTGGGCGACTTTCGCATCGGTTGAATACACTATGCCAAGCGGTGCTTCACCCTGTTCAACCAAAGCTAGGGCGGCACGGACATTGTTAGCACGGGCGAGTAAGGGCTCAGCAGCTTGCCACAGCTTGAGGTTTTCGAGGGCTTGCTTGGCATATTGTCCAGCGGGTACATGATCTGGATCGCCAACAGCCATACGACTGCCTTTTAATGCGGTTTTAATATCCCAATCGCCATTGAGCACGACTTCTGTGATGGGACTATTTTTCTCGGCAATCAAGACTAAGGTATTTTTTAACAAGGTTTTTCGGCTGTTAACATCGACCGCTTTAGCATCGACCAGATAATCCATCCACTTTTGATTCGCCGAGACAAACAGATCGGCGGGCGCACCATTGGCGACTTGTTTTGCCAGTGTTGAGGAAGAGGCGAAGGAGAATATCACCTTAGTATTGTGTTCCTTTTCATATTGCTGGCCGATTTCGTTAAGTGCATTGGTGAGCGATGCCGCTGCAAAAACAGTCACTTGCTCATTGTCTGCCGCAAAAATTGGGCTAGATGTCAGTACCATTGTGAATAACGAAGCCGTGGTAAAACGCAGTAATTGCTTAAGGTGAATGGATTTCATTGTGTTCCTCCGTGATAAAAAGTTATCGTTATATATCAATCTATATATCGATCATTCAAGCCCTAAGCAATCAATTAGTGATCTGTGTGCGGTTTCTTGCGGATTAATGGCATTCATCCGCTGAAATATCTCGGCAATCTTATTGGTATCCTCAAGACGATGAAGGACAATAGGACTTAAGTCAGACTTGGGTGTTGGATAGACGATGGATTTACATGCATTACTTACGCTTTCCCTCGGGGATAAGCCCTTCGCCAATCCTAGGCGGATAAGCCTGCTTGAGCAGGTTGCCAACACAGGCTCGATTAGCCAAGGCGCCAAGCTTGCGGGGATCAGTTATAAAGCGGCGTGGGACGCGATCAATGAGATGAACACCGTCATGCCGGAACCCGTAGTGTGTAGCGAAAAGGGCGGCAAAGGCGGTGGCGGCGCTAAACTCACCAAATTTGGCGAACGGTTGCTTAAGGTGTATTCCATCACCTCCCAAGTACAAGAAATGGCTTTGGCTGCCTTGCTCGATGAGTCCGTCGATATGCACAGTTTATTGGATGTGATGGCGCATTTCTCCCTCAACACCAGCGCCCGCAATCAGTTAACGGGGCGTATCAATAGCATTGATTCATTTGGATTAAATGACAAAATCAGCGTGACCTTAGCGGGCGGACAACAGATTCAGATTTCAGTGACCCATTCGAGCCGCGAACGCTTGCAGTTAGCCCTGGATAAATCTGTGTTGTTACTGTTTAAAGCCCCCGCTGTACTGGCGACGACTCATGCCTGTGAAGTGGATGGGCAAAATTGCCTAAGCGGTCGTTTGCTGAGCGTGACTGAACTTGGCGATAAGGCCGAATTAGCCATAGATATTGATGGCAAAGACATCATCTATTCAGTGATGCCACTGACTCAAATGCAGGCGTTGGCTGTCGGCGAGCCATGTTTCGCCTGTTTTGATGCCACGCAGGTGATTCTTGCCAGCATGAATTAGTCGAATTGAATAATTAATTCGATTAATCATTGGGTTATTCACTGGGGATGGCCAGTAACTTGGCGTTATTGTTGTCGAATGGGATCGTTCGTTTTTGTATTTAAATCAAGAGTTGACCCAAAGGGGGAGCAACAGCAATCCTTTCTTGGATCTCCTTTGCCAAACAACGTCCATGTTTAACTGTCAGTTCACCATCTCAGGCTCTCGTTCGTAACACTGCTACACAGCACAGTCGCTTATCTATTCATCAACACTGATAGCTTCACTAACTTAACTCATTTAGGACGGCACATCGATAGCCTTGTTGGTGTAACAGGCATTTTTGTGCGTAGGGTTATACGGAGAAATGCAGTAATTACAGCGGCACTTCCAAGCAAACACGGTGAAGAAACTGAATGTGTTATCGACAGTCAGGATGGGCAAAGAACTGTTACGGCGACGGCATGACTATTCCATATCAGCAGATGACGCGCTTTGTGCTGCGAAGAAATAGGCGAACTCTCATTAATTCATGGCTGTTGGGTTATGAATTATTAGGGTATCCTACAGTGCTCTGCTTATATACCCTCTTTCGCGATTAACAGTGTATTAAAATGTAAGCTCTGGCTGTTCGGCTACTACACGTTTTTGCGAAGTTTTATTGATACAGTAGATTGCCTTGCTAAATCTTCAAGTGTTAATCATTGTGCTAGCAATGACTCTTGAGTTTCTTTAATTTTGGCCGTTTCCCCTACATCCTTTAATATTTTTCAGTTACTTAGGGTTTTCAGTGTGGTAGCGATTTTTAGTTATAGTATTAGCTTGGATCATTTTTATCTCCTCAAGTTAAATAAGTTGGCATCAAAATATTACCTCAGAAAAAGAGTTATAAAGGTTTAAAGTTAAAGGTGAAAGCGTATCTATGATGAGTGTCATGATTCTATAAATACATCACTAAAACACTTTTCCTAAAACAGTAACTTGCTTTAACTCTTAGATGAATTGAACAAAAAATTGACCAGCTTGAAAGGTGTTAGAGTAATTAGCCTGTACATGATAGATTAAAAATTAATTTAATAATGGTTAAAGTGTAATGTTTATAGGGTTAATAGTTAGCTATTATATGACTCTCTTGGCTTTAATAGTTTGTTTTATATCCAGGGTAAATGTTAATTATCTTATTGTAAATAATTGCTGATGAATGTGAGAGTGAAGAGCTATAAATAATGGGTAAGTCTGAACTTAGATAATTAACTACTAAAATATGCCTAAACGACTGGCCATACGTTATAAATTTTATCAAATAGCAACTATTCTTTATTTTGGTTAAATGATTTATTGTTGAGTAACCCGATATCATTTTTTGCAAAAGCTTCTCTACCAACTATACTAAAGCCCAACCAGTAAAAATGTCGGCCATTACCATCAAATGTTTTGTATCCGTTAAGGTACACATGTCCATATATAGAATAAGCTCTCAATCCTTTAGTAGCATCATTCCTTAAAGTTATGAAGGAAAACTGAGTTACCTGAGAGAGAAAAACTAATCCTGTTGCTATTCAATTTTTATTTTTATACATTAAACTTGCACCATGATTACTATTTTTGTATAACTATTTTAACTGATTAATTCATTATTTCTTAAATATTAAACGGGTTTTAATGCTGTTAAATCATTTTTCATCGATGGTTTTAAAAACTTTTTATGATTTTGAGTATTAGAGTCTAGGGACGTATATGGCATTTAGTCATGGAAAAGTGATCAATATTTTAGTGGTCGATGATCATTCGTTGATTTTTGATGGATTACGGGGCTGTTTAGCGCCTTATCCTGAACTTAATCTGATTGGCTCGGTTGAAGATGGGCTTGCGGTATACGAGAAATGCCTCAAACTCAGGCCAGATCTGGTCTTTATGGATCTTAAATTACCCGGAATGGGTGGATTGGACGTGATCCGTCAGCTCAGACAACGTTGGCCAGAGATGATGATTATTATGTTAACGGCGACGATTGAGGAAAAAAGTGCACGGGAAGCGCTTGATGTAGGCGCCAATGGCTATGTATTAAAAAATAGCCCTAAGAGCACACTATTAGCGGCAATTAAGTGTGTGAGTAAGGGCAAAAACTTTATCGATCCTAGTTTAGATGAGCAGCAAATAGCCGCTTTGAGTGGAGTGGTCGATGGGGATATCCCTTTGCTGACCCCCCGCGAGCAACAAGTGCTAAAACTGATCTGTGAGGGGCGCCGCAACCGTGATATTGCTGAAGATTTAGTGATTGGTTTAAAAACGGTAGAGACTCACAGAATGAATTTAATGCGCAAACTTAATGCGCATAACGTCGCCGAGTTAATGCATTGGGTACAAAGGCTCGGACTATAAAGATGGATGTGGCGCAAGCACAGTTTGTGCTGTGCTTGCACTTTTAGTCTAAGATCAACTTTCAGCGTCTAATGCGTGAATTAAATTATCGAGTGCGCTAAATTCTGCTAGGCTCAAACATTCTTTCGTTTCGAGTGCTACCTCTAAATCTGCCGCTTCATTTGCAATGTTTTTTTTACCTGCTAAGCCAGCGCTACCTTTGATGGTATGCAGTACATCACTCAATTCTTTCCAAGCTTGATTCTCTATATGTAACTTGGCCTGATGTGCCATATCGGCCAGATGCACGGCGAGTCTATGATTAAGATCTGTATGCGAAAAATCAATCATAGGCGCATCGATTTCATTGTTTATCACGAGCTGCATATCACGATCTAACTGCATATCAGCCGCGGCTTCGAGTGCATGGTTAAGTTGCTTCAATGACACTGGTTTGGTTATATAACTATTCATACCCGCGGATTCTATTGTGTCATGCTCTTTAGGATTGGCGTTGGCAGTGAGTGCAAAAATTGGGCAATCACCATCGAGAATATCTTCACTATTGCGCCATCGTTGTGTTGTTTGATAACCGTCTAGTCCTGGCATGCGAATATCCATAAGGACAAGATCGAAGATATGTCGAGTACCTTTTTCTAACGCGGCTTCACCACTGCTAACGGCAATGACTTGTTGTCCTAATTCAAGCAACATTTTACCTATGATATCGCGATTAGTTTCGACATCGTCGACTAAGAGGATCTTTAACCGCCAAGGGAGAAGTGTTGGGGTATGCTGACGTTGCTTATGTGGCAGGTTGTGGCGAATTTCAAAGAGCCTCTGCCATAAACGAGCCGGCAAGTGAGCCAGTTCAGGAGATGCTAATGCCGGATTATCCCCTTCAATGGGGCAAGCTCCCCAGAGTGTGAGTTGTGGGTGTAAGGCTAAAGGAGCGACAATCACCGTATTAGGCAAACATAGGGGCGCAGTTGGATCAACTAAGGGTAAATCGAGAATAAAGGTACTACCTTCGCCCAAAGTGCTAAACATTGTGAGTTTGCCTTTCATTTTGCTAGCGAGTTTAGCTGAGATAGGTAAACCAAGCCCTGTGCCCGATTTATGATGGCAAGTTTGTGCAAAAGGTTCAAAAATACGCTGCTGATCTTGAATAGCAACCCCCCCCCCCGTGTCTTCCACACTAAAATACAGATGCTGCTTAACCACTTCGATACGTAATAAAATCTGGCCAGCTTCGGTAAATTTAGCCGAATTACCGAGCAAGTTAACCAGAATTTGCCTGACTCGCAGAGGATCCAGTAGTGCTTTCTCGGCGACATTAGCATTGACTAAGCATTTTAGGGTGATGGGTTTATTCACGATCCGAGATTGGATGGTGATCATTGCATCATCAGCCAACTTCAAAATGGGGTAAGACTGTAAGTTCATTTCAATTTGGTCGGCTTCTATACGGGAAAAATCCAACAAATTATTGATAATGGCGAGTAAAGAATTGGCACAATTATATGCGGTATCACGCAAATCCATTTGCTTAGGTGTCAGTTGGGTATTACGTAGTAATTCGAGCGACCCAGTAATACCATTCAATGGAGTTCGAATTTCGTGGCTGATAGTTGTTAGATGCTCGGTTTTACGTTCATTGGCCTTTTCTGCTTCTTGCTTAGCCAAGGCTAATTCATTGGTACGAAGGGTGACTTTTTGCTCTAACTCGTCATAGCTTTCTTTTACTGTATCGAGAAGATGATTATAGGCTTTCGCAATTTGTCCCAGCTCGTCATTACGATCCTGTGGTAGTCGGTGTTCGAAGGTCGACTGACTGGCATTATTGATGATATTTACGAAGTTTCTCATAGGTTTACTAAGGTTAATCTTTAATATATTCAGCAGGATAGTTGCTGTCAAAACTAAGACCAACAGAGCGCATGGCAGCTCTTTAAAAAAAGGTATTAACGCCATATCTTTAAGATAGACATCTGAAATTAACGTGATGTGCTGCCAGCCTGGCCCATGAATATGCTCTTTTATGACATAGTAATCGCCTAATGGGTGTGCGGTGTTCTTAGCATGTGGGTGGTCATGACTAAATTCATCTTTGAGTTTCACGAGTATCGACGGAGTTAAGGTTAAGGTAGATTTAGAAAATAACTCCCCCTTTGGTGTCATGAAAAAGCTAATGTCCCCAGGTCCTAAGGCATTATTTAGTGACATTGCTGACGCTAAATTGATACTAAAACCGACTTGTGGGGATAGGGGATCCTGTGGGTCACTCGAGTAACTGAAACTTAAGTGGTAGTCCTCAGAATTCTTGTCCTTGAGCGGTGTTCCCCAACGATAACCTGTAGTCGACGCTTGCACTGAGAGCTGTTTTATCTCGCGTAGACGAATTTGAAAATATTCATCATTGGCATCGGATGCTGCATAAATCGTAATACCTTCGTTAGGTTTCAAGATGAAAGTATCTAAATATCTGTGTTGCCCAGCACTGCCAAATGTTTGCGCGACCCACATGGTCAAAGTATCGTCATGGCTTTTCGCTTGGAATGGAAAATAATGAGACACAATTTCCTGGTCATTCACTTTGTCTATTGAAGCGAACTGTTTGAGCTGTTTATCGAGCTGGCGCACATCATAACTGGCATCGGTGAAAAGTGTATTACTCACCTCGGCCCGTAATCCGCTGAGCTCACTAAAGGCAACTAAGGAGCGTTCGAGTGTATGGCTGAACGTGTTGTTATAGGATAGATATTCCATCATCAGCCATAGAGCTACGAGCACTGACATAAAGGAGACTGTGAGCTTAGTAACTAAGGAAAACTTCCATTGGATCTTCATCTATGTTCTCTGCTCATCTTATTTCGGCCTTTGTCAGTTAAAAATACGCTATTCATCTTGTTCTTGCATGAACTTCGAAATCCATTCGAACCATTTTCTCATCTTAACCACATTAACGGCCAGTGCTATCAGGTGAATAACTGAGGCTTGGTATTTTTCATCTACCTACCTTAAGTAGTTAAGGTGTTCACCTGATGGGCGCTAGGCTTAGACACTTACATACTGATCCCATGAAAGTGAAACAGGGTGTAAAAATGCTGACGAGATTGATTGAAAGTGGCTTCTTGGCTAGCCAAAACGTCGAAGGAAACACGACTTGGACCTTAGCCGAAAGACAAGCCCTCGTTCTCGAAACTGACACCTCTGTATCTATTGCAATAGTGCTAGCGATTTCGACCGATATTGCTGTGGATTGGCTAACACAAGCAACGCTCGCATTAGCCGCTAGTGATCACGCCTTAGATTGTGGCCTTCAGCTTAGAGGTGAACTCTGGTTGTTATGGCGTTATTACGATGAAATTCAAGATGATGAAGCTTTATCTCAAGGGATTGTCATGCAACTTGCTATAGCGAGGTTTCTCGAAAAGAGCCTGCTTAAACCTGTTGATAGCAATCGAGCTTCACTTATCGGGAGGACAGTATGAAAAAACTACTCAGTCTACTGTTACTTTGTCAGATTGGCCTAGTTCAGGCTGCACCACTGACAAACATTAAATGGCAAGGTGAACCTTTTGTAATGATCAGTCGAGGCACTGCGCTAGCCTCCGTCATCCAAGACTTTGCCAACAATTACGGCGTACCAGTCATTGTCAGTAACAAGGTCAACGACAACTATATCGGCCAAATCCAAGAACAAGATCCTAAATCCGTTATTCAAGATCTGACCCGTCGCTATGGCTTAGTTTGGTACTACAACAACGAAGTCTTATATGTTTACAAAGCCAGTGAAATTAATAGTGAAGTGCTACCGTTAACTAGCTTATCCGCGACTAAGGTCGACCATTACCTGCGCAGTGCAGGAGTGTTAGATAAGGGGGTCTGTAACATTAAATCTATGGCAGGGATCAGTGGCTTACAAGTCACAGGTGTACCCGAATGCATTAACAGTGTCACCAAACTTACGGCACAACTTGATGCCAATGCTAAACAAACCACAGAAAACCAAGAAACGGTTAAAGTCTATCCACTGAAATACGCATCTGCCACAGACTCTATTTATGAATATCGTAGCCAACCTGTGAGTATTCCAGGATTAGTCACGGTGCTAAAAGAAATGGATCAAGGTACACAAGTCGCCAATGCAGTGGCGGGTTCTGTGAGTAATATTAGCGGTCCAGTCTTTGCCGCTGATCCTCGTCAAAACGCCATCATAGTCCGTGGAAGTGCCCGTGATATGGCCACTTATGGCTCTTTGATAAGACAACTCGATACTAAGCCCACCATGATTGAAGTGTCTGTATCGATATTCGATGTGGACGCCTCTGACTTTAAACAGTTGGGCATAGATTGGTCGGCGTCAGCCAAATTAGGGGGGGGGTCCGTCAGTTTCAACAGTGGTGATAGCAGTGACAATTTTTCCACTGTCATAGGCAATACAGGCAACTTCATGATGCGCCTCAATGCACTAGAGAAGAACTCTAAGGCCAAAGTGCTCTCACGTCCCTCTGTGGTTACGTTAAACAATGTGCAAGCAGTACTCGATAAAAACGTGACATTTTACACTAAGTTGGAAGGGGATAAAGTCGCTAAATTAGAGTCAGTGACCACTGGTTCTCTATTACGAGTCACACCAAGATTGATTGATGAAGTAGGTCATCAGGCTGTGATGTTGGATCTCAATATTCAGGATGGTCAACAGAGCCAAGCAGTGAGCCGTAGTGAACCATTACCACAAGTGCAAAACTCCGAGATCTCGACTCAGGCGACGCTGAAATCGGGGGAGAGTCTGTTACTCGGCGGCTTCGTACAAGATAGAGATGAAACGACCCAGAACAAGATCCCGTTACTAGGCGATCTACCATTACTGGGCGGTTTGTTTAGAAGCACAGATCACCACACTCAAAGCGTGATGCGTCTGTTCCTGATCAAAGCGGAACCCGTTAACCAAGGAGATTAATATGTCTTCAGGATACAAGCTCTTATGGTTAAACGGTCCATTGCAAGGACGAGAGTTATCTTTGCCTCTTGGTAACTTAAGCATCGGACCCGATGGTGATGTGTTAGCCACACTTGAACACGTAGAACAAGTGGATTTATTGATCGATGAAGCGGGGGTTCGGCTGCAGTCTTGGGTACCGACTTGGATAGCTGGACAGCCTATAAGCGAAGTCAATATGTTGCCATTGGGGCAAGTTATTGAACTCGCTGGTGTGGGTATCCTCTTAGGCCATTGCACCGATGAATTACAGCAACAGGCAATACCATCACATTTTCAAACAAAGGCAAAGAAGTCGTGGTGGTTACTGGCGACAGTTTCAATGCTCTCTATGGTGCTATTAGCGACAGTGTTATTAGCTCCTGCAAAGATGCCTATCGCCGAGTTGACACAAGCACAATGGTTATCGCAGCAGCTGCAGACCGACGGTTTAAACGGAGTTCAAGCCCATTGGTCAAAAGATGGCGTGGTGACACTGAGCGGCTTTTGCCAAGATTCACAACGTATGGCGCAGTTTCTCGGTGATATCAAAGGACAAGGTATTTTATTTATAGAGCAGACCACTTGTGGCGATCAGTTGATACGTAATGTCAAAGATGTCTTAGTCCAAAATGGATTTGCCAATGCCCTTGTGACCTTAGGTAGTGAGCCCAGCAATGTCATTATCTCAGGCGCCATTCAGTCAGGGGAGCGCTGGGATAAAGCGGTGTCTAGCTTGAATAACTTGCCCGGACTTGTTAATTGGCAAGTTAGCAATCAGGTTGACAGTCAGCTCAAACCGTTAATCTCCGCATTGCGAAACAAAAATTTACTGGTTGGTCTCATGATAGAGCGGATCAATGATGCCATCGTCATGACAGGTAAAGTCAGTGAACAACAACAGCAACAGATTATGACTGTTGCGCAAGGATTAGAACCAACGCATGCCAATGGATTGAAGTTAGTATTTCAAAATATTCCAGTACAAAACGAACTTAATCATTTATTAAATGCTTCTGTGGTGACCTATGGTGGTAATGCACAGTCTCCATTCATAGAGTTATCGAGTGGTGTTCGGTTATCAACGGGTAGCAAATTAGATAATGGTTATGTCGTGGAATATATGAACATTCATGGATTAGATCTCAGTAGAGCCGGTGAGTTAATTCATGTACCACTTATTTTTTAGGAGGCATTATGTCAAGAATTACACAGCTTGAGGATGATATTAAATCACATAATTACAAACAGGAGGCTTACCATAATAGACTAGCTAAAATGCGCAGTAATATCTTATCTGGTAATAGTGGAACAATTCTATTGTTGGATGAAGCTATCAATTCGGCAGAAATAGTTATAGACACACTTTTTTCACGTTATAAAAAATAGCTTTAAATTTTAATTTAGTGGTTTGACCAGTTTTGTTTTATTCCCATCGTTTTTAGGTATCTTCAATACATAATAGTATTAATATATAAGTCAAGGGGTTAGTTATGGATATGTTCAGCGATATAAAATCAGTTATGCAAGATCTTCAGCAACGTAAAGCAGCACTTGGAGAACATATTAAAGAATTTCAAGCGCTACAAGAAGAAATAAATCTTCTAGTTGAACGTTCTGATAGGGATCCTGAAGCATTAGCTAAGCTGATTAAGTTAAAGAATGCATTCCCTAGTGGATTTGAATCACAGCAAAATACTGTTATGAATAAAGTCAGTGAATTGGAACATCATTTCAAAAGTCTCGAAACACAATTTAATTTGTTAGGTAAAATAGAATCTGGCGAGGTTGATAATGATATTGACTCAACTTCTAAAGAAAAGGTGATTGACAAGGTTAAAAAAGTTAGAAGTTATATGTAAGTTCAATAAAAATCATGCTTAATTTAAATAATCAATGAGGTGTTATTATGGATATTTCAAATGTAGGTAATCAAGGCACTAGCATTATTAACTCTCAACAACCTGAAAGTGTCAAAAATCAAATTGCTTCACGCGGTGATTCAGTACTCTCAGGGGGAATTGCAGTCTTATATATGTTTATGAATCTGCTTTCTGAATTAGCCGATGCCAAATACAGTCAAATGCAGCAAAAAGCTGATGTTTCTCGTCAAGCGCAAGATATGGCAAATCAGGTTGATGAGGTCATTGCAAACGTCTCCAAAGATGGTGATAAAGCCGTAGGTAAACTTCCTGATGATGTCGTGAAATACATGCATGACAATGGTTTCACCATAGATGGTATGACCATCGATAAGTACCTAGCCAAGAATGACCCCGACGGTAAAGGGTTAGATAAAGGTAAGTTACAGGCGGTGAAAGCGGCGTTGGAATCTGTATCTAACCGTGCCTCTGACTTCGTTTCACAATCTCAGCTACAGCTGCAAAAAATTATGCAGACTTACAACGTTACCGTCAGTTTATTAAACAGTATGCAAACCATGCTAGCGGAGATGAACAAGTCGATTGCACAAAACATTCGTTAATTTAGTGCGATATCGTTTTTTGTTGGAGGTCATCATTGTGGAAATTACAAATGTAGCAACTCAAGGTACCAGTATTACCAACAGTCAAGCGTCGGATGAGGTGAAAGCTCAGATAGCGTCTCGCGGAGATTCAGTGCTCTCTGGAGGTATTGCAGTACTGTATATGTTTATGAATTTGTTGTCAGAATTGGCCGATGCTAAGTATGGCCAAATGCAGCAAAAGGCCGATGTGTCGCGCCAAGCTCAAGACATGGCGAATCGCGTCGATGAGGCGATAGCTCAAGTCGCGAAGCAAGGGGATAAAGCCACGGTAAATCTGCCTGCTGATGTCGTTAAGTATATGAGTGACAATGGCTTTGAAGTTGATGGCATGAGTATCTCTGCTTATCTCAGTCACAATGATCCCTCCGCTGTTTATTTGAAAAAGTTACTAGACAAAATTGCCGCAGCTGGACCAGAAGGAATGCAATCGGCGAGTTGGCAAGATGTGATCAGTTATATGGATGAACACGGCATCAAGGTCGATGGTCAGCGTTGTTGTGATTATATCTGGGGTCTTCCCGAAGTCGGACAGCAATCATGGCAAAGCATCAGTAAGGTACATATGCAACAGATTGCCAATGCCCTTGGCGCTGCTGGAGGTCTAGATAAAGGTAAGTTGCAAGCGGTGAAATCGGCTTTGGAATCGGTCTCAAATCGTGCCTCTGACTTTGTCTCCCAGTCACAATTGCAACTGCAGAAAATTATGCAGACCTATAACGTGACCGTCAGTTTACTCAATAGCATGCAGACCATGTTGGCCGAGATGAATAAATCCATCGCCCAAAATGTCCGTTAGGGAGTCAGTTATGAAACAGGAAGAATTTGAAGTAATTGAACACTTTCTGCAACGGGGAGGCTCACTGCGTATGTTGGCTGACGTCGAGCAAAGTGACTTGAATGTGTTGTACCAATACGCGTTGCAGTTAATGGCTTGCCGTGATCAACAGGGGGCGAAGCGGATCTTTTACCTCTTAATGCGCATAGACCAATGGAATTACGACTACTGCTTTTCTCTAGGAATATGCTGCCAGCAGTTACACGAACATGAAGAGGCCATTTTCTGTTTGGGCCGGGCAGGGATGATCAAAGTCGATAATCCGTTACCCGCTTATCATGCTGGTTTGAGTTACTTGGCGTTAGGTAACCATGATTATGCCCAGAGAAGCTTTAACGCCAGTCTACGTTGGTGTGAAGGCCACCCCGAGAGCACAGGGATTGCCGCCAGTGCACAGCGCGGGCTAGCCACACTCGCTAAGGAGAATTCCCATGTCAATTAACAGTGTGACAGAAAGAGGCCCTGAGAATGTGTCGGCCAATTATGCTAGCGCCCAGGCGCATGCTGTTAGCAAAGCAAGTTTGCCCGACTGGTCCATGCCTGTGACGCTCACTCAAACTGAGCATAAAGATCAGCATCAAGGTCCAGTCACAATGAAAGATGCACAAAGGGCATTGCAGCGTATTTTAACGCCCTTTTTTACCCCAGATCCTAAGACGGGCACTGTTGGTGGATTGGGATCATTGAATTCATTAGAAAAAGCGTCCATGGATTCCATGGTCATGATGGCTGCGAATCTCAGTATTTCGACCTTCGCAGACACAGCAAGCTCGGCCATGAAAGCTAGCAAGATAATGACCGATACTCAAGAGTTCCTGCGCGATAAAAAGGTGAAGGAATATCAAGAGCAACTGACAAAAGCCATCGAGCAAGCTGATAAGGCCCACAAGGGTGGAATTTTCGGAGCCATTTTCGACTGGATTGTCGGAGCGGTTGAGGCCATTTACGGTGTAATTAAGTTGGTCGAAGGCGCCTTACGCTGTGCGGTTGGTGATGTTGCGGGGGGCGCATTAGAAATTGCCGGAGGTGCTGCCTATCTCGCTGCAGGGGTTGCTGGCATGGTTAAAGCCGCGGCAGAAACCGCCATCTTATGTGGGGCAGATAAAGATAAATGCCAGAGCGTAATTGATGTGGCAGGCAAAGTGCAATTAGGTTGCGAAATAGTGGGCATGGCACTGGATATCTTCCAAGCAGGTCGGGCAATTTCAGCGACACGTTCAATTGCCAAAGGTACAGAAACGGCGATGAAGGAAGCGGCTCCTAAACTCGTTGATGGTATTACTAAAGGTTCTACCGAAGCGGTCACTAATGTCGCGAAAGAAGTTGGTAAGCAAGTTGCCGAACAAGTTACTGACCAGGTTATGGCCAACTTAGGCAAGGGTTTAAAAGAAGCCGCTGAACAGGGGGGACGTAAACTTGCCAGTGGTCTGATGGATGCCTTCAGTAAAGAGGCGATTGAGCAACTCGTGACTCGATCTGTCGAAGAAGTCGGCAAACAGGCTATTAAGAAAGGCGTCCAGGTCACTGCCGAGGAAATCACTAAGCAAGTGGTGAAAGAGGTTAGCCATGAAGTGATTAAAACGGCAATCAAGGCATGTACTTTTACGACCTTAGATGTGATCCGTGCGACCGCTGGTGCAGGAAAAGCGATTACCGATGGCAGCATAGCCGTTGAGAAAGCCAAACTGCAAAAGCAAATTGAAGAACTGATTTTAAAACAGAATTTCTTAGAGTTTTGCTACGAGTGGTACGACAAAGCTAAAGAACAGCAAATGAAAACTGTAAAAGATCTGATTGAAAAACAAGGCGACAGCTTAGACGGTGCCAGTAAGGCGATCAGTCAGAGTGGCGCACTACAAGCCCGTATCGCAGGTTCAACAGTATAAGTGAGGTTTACCATGACAGATATCAACATTATTTCGGGCCAAGGCCACACTCCAGCGCCCGTTAACACAGACAAGACTGATCAACTGAATGACAACTGTGCCAGTGACGGTATGGATGCTATCTCGCAAATTAATGATCTTATGCTGAAATTGGCCGAGATGTTTAAAAAATTACGCAACGTATTACAGGACTACAACGTTAAGCAGCAACAACTCGGTTGGGACGTACAAATTGCCTCTATGGACGATAAACGTTCCGCCATTGATAAGGCCTGCGAAGCGAGTATCTGGACTGGTGTATTAGAAATCGCCGGAGGCGTGATAGGTATGGCTGGGGTTGGGTTATCGGGCAAGTTTGGCGATGCTGCGACTCACATGAGTGGGGCGTTTAGCAAAGGGATTGAAGGCACAGGCAAAGTGGTCGGTGCCAATATAAGCAAAGAGGCTGAACTAGAGCGCACTATCGGTGATTTTAAGGCGAGTAACGCCCAGAGCTATATCAAGGGTGTTAATGATCTGAATGATAAAGCAAAGCAAATTTCAGAGCAGATGCGCTCCTTGATCAAAGAGCTCGTCGAATTGCACGGCCGCATTAGCTCGGCAGTACATAACTAGCAGTGCTTCTATTCAACATCATTAAGTGTTAGGTCGAACCGGCCTAACACTAAGGAGATCAATATGGATAGTGTAAGTCAATATCTTGCCCGTCAAGGGGTGACAGTCAGTCCTGCTTATTTTGAAAACAGCCAGTTTGAATGGGGAAAATGTTGGGATAGTCCCCATTGGTCGATGGTGTATCGCGTCGACGAAAACACCCTGACCATTTGTGACTTTTGCAGTAAAGGCAATACTTCGGGGGTCAGCAGTGCGGTTTTACAGTTAGTGGAACAATTACGTGATTTAAGGCGAAGTCTGCCGGATATTCAGCAGATCCGCGGCATGGTAATCCATGATGCAGGTAGGCCTGCACAACGTCTCGCTCGTCAGGCACTGAGAGAGGTATTGCTCAAACAAGGCGCCAAGGAAGTTAATCAGAATGGCGAGACTTGGTTGGTGTACTAGGGCAAACAAAAGCCGTTCATGAGCATGGTCAATTAAGAGGTAAAGATTATGACTGTCGAAGTCGCATTAGGTAGGCAACATACCTATCACTTTAACGAGAGCCGCTTAGAGCGGGTTCTCACCGCCAACACTTTAGATGAAGCGGGGAAAATGGGCTTACTGGACAAAATTCTTGATTGGTTTCGTGGTGGCGTGAAACTCGAAGCGATACAAGCTTTATACCAGCAAGTAACCCAGCCTGGCGTGCTCACTCCTTCCCAAGTGGCACAAAGGTTTTGTGCATTACGTAATTTAGCGGTCGATCAACATCAAACTAAATTTAAATTAGCTCTAGGCGACAATGGTGAGCAATGGCGTATGTTGCTAAGTATTGGTGGCCGTACAATTTATCAAACGGATAACCGCGATATAGACACACATTTCTATCAAGTTGCCGCAGTGAAAACCACAATAACGGCCAGTGATGACTTACGAAAAATGGCCTCTTCACTCACGCTGGAAAAGTATATTGAAGGCAATATTCAATGTATGTCTGACAATCAAGCTGTACAACAAGCCTTGCGAAATAGCTTGACAGATCCTCGCTTTAGCAGCGAAAAGTTTACTGGAATTCTCCCTAATGATAGCGAAGCTGCGACCTTTGTCGCTCAATTTGGCGATCTTCAGTGGACCTTCTCTAATCGCGCTGAAACAAATGGTGAATTTCGCGGCGGTTTACTTAAAAATGCTTTATCTTCAAGTGATTATAAAAATATTGGCGACTTGGTGGCTAAAGGTTTTATGAGCTGTGAGGATAATTTTCTGCGTTATGCCGTCACACCATCTCGTTACGAATTACTTAATTACGTTACTGCTCATGGCATGGAGGATGAAGGGCTAATACGAGTGCTATATCAGGCCAAAGTAGGTAATACCAATTTAGGGGCTCTTTATGGTTTACCCGCCCCCAAAGATGCACCGCAACTAGACAATTTCGATGATTTTGTTTTATGCGATGAGGATATTAATCTTGGCGAATCCCAAGCGGATGTTTATGCCGATGAAGCTACATTCTACCAAGGTATAGGGCAGCACCAAACCACCACCATAGGTGATAACTGTTATAAATTACTTCAGTTGGATATCAATGAAGGCCTGCATTATCTCGCGACTAAAGCTAACCCGTATAAATTTCACGGAGGCATGCAGAACGCGTTCGACTACCTTGTTGGACGCAACTCAGGTGCGATTGCATTACGTAATTGTATAACATGCGCTAAGGCTGTCGATGTCAATATGGGACTCATGTTGACTCGACAAAATGATAGCGTCGTTCCGCTCAAGTTTTGGGAAGCGATAGACACGAGAGCGGGTGTTATCAGTCAAGTTACGGCTCAGAGCCAAACGATAGGGTTATCGCCTGAACAGTCTGTCTCATCGTTATTATTTAGCGCCTTGCCTCAAGGAAAGCGAGCCATAGTCACTGTCCCTGTCAGTGGGGGAAAAGATTCCCATGCCATGAATTTTTTTCACTTCGATTCGGGTAAATGTTTTTTGGTCGATGGACAAAATGGTAAAAGCTATGATCTTCAGCACCCTGAGGATCGCACCGCGTTAGATAGCCAATATAATGCTCAGGGCCGAGACCTAGCACCTATCACACTCCATACCACAGGAGACTTGCCGAAATTTTAAGTAGATAAGGCATTCAATCGGATAGTTTACGATTTTCTCGTTATTCAGATACAGGATAGCAATCCGATTTAAGACACTTATTCGTGAACATTTACCTAGCCAAAAACGAGTGAGCATCATCTTTTTTTTCATACTAATGGATAGATTTTCGCATTGTCGAGTGGATCCCCGTAAATGCATTTAAATTGAACCGCTAAAGGCACCTCAAATGATAAATAAAGAGATTGAATTAGATTTTGAAAAGCTTGAAGCAGCCTGCAAGTTAGCCTTAGTCGAACAACAGACCTTAGCTGAGCAAGCTGGCTTAACGAGTCAAGATCTCGAGCTAATTTACCTATCAGGTACGAGTAAATATCAGGCAGGCTTACCCGCAGAAGCGATTGTCGATTTTACCTATTTGGTCATGCATCAGCCTTGGGATAGACGTTTTCATCTTGGACTGGGGTCTTGCCTACATTGGCTAGGTGAATACCAGCATGCCTTGACCTTCTATGGTTATGCACTCGTGATGGATGCCTGCTCTCCCGACGCGAGTTTCCGCATTGCGCAGTGCTTTCTGAGCTTAGATGATGACGCCTCGGCAATCGAAGCGTTACAGATGGCTATCTCACAGAGCTACAGTAAGCCAGAGCACCATTTTGTGGGGGAGCAAGCACAGCAATTGCTTAGTGCTCTCAATAATCAATAGACAATAGGATTTGCAATCTTCATTTATATTATTGAAAGAGGTTTATTATGAATGAGTTAACACATGTTCCTTTATCATCCCCGACTTTAAGTAGTTTAGATTTAGTCAGTTCGGCCCGCGCCTTGTTAAAAACACAATTAGGCAGTTTTGATCCCAAACAAGTGCCCCTGAGCTCTGAAGTCGACGGTAAGGTCACTGATATTCAATCCAAGGCACAACTGACTCGGGATGAAGCTAAAGTGGCTGCCGATGAGGCTAAAAAAGTGGGGGTAGATCTGGCCAAGTCCGGCTTTTTTAGTAAGCTCGCTTCGGTGGCTTTTGCTGGTATTGCGCTTGGCGTGTCTATCGCTGCCACAATACTCACGGGGGGGGCAGGGGTTCCCTTATTGATAGCCTCTGGCGTTGCTTTTACCTTAGCGGTCGCCGACGCGGGTTGTGCTTTTGCTGACTGGCGTAGTAAAGCGGCTGGGGGAGAAGGACTCGCCATGGGCAGCGATTCCATTGCTAATGCGCTAAATATCTTGTTAAGCAAGATGGGGGTAAATGATGATAGAGCACAGTGGTGGGGCAAAGCCGTTTCCATTAGCTCAAGAGTTGCGCTAGCAGTAGGCACTTTATGGAGTGCGGTGGTATCTCCTCCCTCTCTTCCCGCGCATATTGCTGGCACAGTTAATATGGTGAATATGGCCCGTAGAAGCGCCGAACCTGTCGTAGAAGGGGTTATCGGTTTAGTGAACCATACCTCGACCAAGGTACTGGATAAGTTAAAAGGCACTTCTCAAAATAAATCATTCGAAGCAGAAGTGTCTAGCGTAAAAGCATACCAACTGCGTCAGTTACAAGCCTCTGCCCTTACACAGCAAGGCAATATGAAACTCAGTGAGGCGCAGTTAGCACTGAAAGAGAGCCAAGCCAATGAAAAAACGGCGCAATTTGATGCTGAAATCCGTATGAAACAGAGTGAGCGACTCAGAGGAACTAATCAAACATTACAGCAACAACTTGCAGAGAAAGAGGGATTGCTACTGCAGAGTCAAAATCAATTTGAGCAACTACAGTCACGCTTCGATAAATCCAACGTTCAACTATCAGGCGTGATGCAGCAGCTACAAATGCTACAGCAGCAATTAGCAGAATTACAGCCTGCGAGAGCTAGAAATAATAGCTTTAGCTAAATCAATAACAGTTCTTAAACAATATAGCGAGGAGACAATATGTTAAGCAGTAACGCCTTTAACGCTAGCATAGCGACTGGGTTAGGCCGTTTTTCTCCCTCAGAGAACGCAAGGCAAGCAATTCGGTTATCGCCAGATCAAGCGATAACTCAAAGACAAGCGATTAAAGACCAACACATTACGCAATTATCTGATGCACTATGGCTTAGCAGAGACGGGGATACTGTGGTGGCAAAAGCATGTAAATCCGCGTTTAATGCCCTGGGAACGCAAGCTGATAAGCAAGATGCCGCTAAGCAGCACATCTTATGCTATGCAGCCCTAAAGTTAGACAAATTGATCCAGCATGGCAGTTATCTTGCGAGTCCTAAGGTGAACAAACAGGTACTGGCTGATATCGCTACTATGCTCGAAATCGATAGACACAGTGCAGGCAAGAGTGCCCTTGAGAGCACCGCAAGGGTCCTAGTCGATAGAGTACATCTCGATCGAGTAGAACACGTAGATCCCGCAATAATGACCGCAGTTAGAGATAGATTAGTCTTAAAAACACTCCATTGTTTGACCGAGAAAATGAATCGGGTCGTCGATAAACATATTGAAAAAAAGGGCTTATACGGAAAAGAGGGCCATAGTTTTAGTTCTGCACAAATTGACCATAAAGTGTATGACCTCCTGCTAATTCATAAACAAGTTCAACGGGGTCAAGATCTTAATGCATTACGCAGTGGCTTAGTCTGAGTCATTACGGACCGTCAGCAAGGATGCTGGCTAGTATATCAATCGTTTTCTTTTTTAGTCGTTCCTTCGATTCTTATCCCACGGGTTAGTTTCTCATAAGTCGTTGTTGACGCAGCTGCATTTAAGCGAATTCAGATCTCAGGTTAACACCTGATGTCAACCTATCCGCTCGCGTTTCACAATGAATCATAGTTTGCAGTAAGGGTTAATCCATATGAGTGCAATACAAATAATTTTGTTTCGACAGCCAGGGAAAATCCACTATCAGGGTGAAAACCTAGCGGTCGGCAGTAATCAGTTAGTTGTAACCACTGAGGAGGCAACAGCTTCTGCTTTGAGTCGTGACAATTGGATGAGCATCTTTTGTTATCCAGGTGAGCTACACGCATTATTTCACGAAATTGCCGATCTGATTGGCCCGAGTGCTGAGATGAATCGATTTCAACCTGAATCAACAAAAATACTCCCTGTATTTGATGAGTTAAGCAATGTCATTGAACAGTTGAAAGGTAATCATAATTTATTGATTAAGTTTATTTTTATGTACTGTCTTGGCATGGATAACCGTTACTTTTCCGGTTTAATGCGTTACTTCTTAGCCCATAACGACAAGATGCTGAGCTATCTTGAGGGCAATTTTATGCAACCTTGGCCAGTCACACGCTTTGCCGAAAATTTAGGCATTGAAGTACGCCGACTCAATTTCTTGTTTTATAAAAACTATGGTGTATCGGCAAAGCAATGGTTGTTAGAACGGCGCTTAAGTTATGCCCGTCAGCAACTGATAGTGACTGAGAAAAAAGTCGCCGATATTGCCTTAGATAGTGGTTTTAGTAATCACGCACATTTTACCGAATCGTTTAAGAAACGTTATTTATGCAGCCCAACCGTACTGCGTGCAACCTTTGTATAAGGAGGTCCCATGGACTTAAGTGCCATAGTTAATCAATTGTCTCAGCTATCGACGCGCTCAGCTCAAGAGGTACAGGCCAAGATGTCTGCAGGCGATTTGACCGATCCCGACAAGATGATCAAAGCCCAATTTGCCATGCAGCAATACTCTAACTTTGTCGGCTATGAGAGTGCCATGATAAAAGCGATTAAAGACATGATCCAAGGGATCATTTCTAAGATTTAACCCCCTTCGATTGCAAGGATAAATTATGTTAACCAGTGCCGATAAACAACTGTTAGTAGAGGCTGCTATTGCTGCCTCAAACCATGGTCTAACATCGCAAGCCTATGCTTTGCTAGCCATTTTTCCTCAACTGATTAGTGATGATGAAGACAGACATATTTGTGCCAGCCTTATTTACTTTGGTTTAAATGAAAATACTAAAGCATTAAGGGAATTAGCTTCTTGTCAGACTGAAGCAGCCCAAGGATTAAGGTTTTTATTTTCAGGTTCAGGCCCAACAGCTGGGCGGAGTGAAATTATTTCACAGATGTTACGTGGAGGTTCCAATGGAAATTCATAGCCTAAGTCAGCTTGCTAAAGTCACCCAGCAAGCCAGCAAAACTACAGAAGCAGACCCTAACTTAGCAAGCCAGTTTTCACAATTAATGCAATTAGGGGGATCGGATATAAGTCAGGCGGTGAACATAGCAACTCAGCCACAGGCTTCGGGTTCATTACAAGGTGTGATACAGAGTGCTGAAAGTCACGGAGTCGGCCACTCACCCTCTCCAGAGGCCATGTTAGGCGGACAGCTTTTGATGGGTAAAGCCATAGTTGAGGTCGATCTGGCGGCAAAGACTGCGGGCGCCGTCTCCCAATCCATAAACAAATTGGTGAATATGCAATGAAACATTTTAAATGGTCAATATTGTTGCTCGTCGTCGCATTGACTGGATGCAAAGTCGATCTCTATCGAGATCTTCCACAAGATGAAGCGAATCAAATGGTCGCCCTGTTGATGCTTAATCACATAGATGCCAGTGCTGAAGCGGATCAAAAATCAGGTAATGTGTCCTTAAAAATAGATAAAGATCAATTTATCAATGCCGTTGAATTACTGAGGCAAAATGGCTTTCCTAAACCTCATTATGCCAATATCGAGGATTTGTTCCCTTCGGGTCAGTTAGTGACTTCACCCGCCCAAGAGGAAGCGAAAATGGGTTATCTAAAAGAGCAACAACTTGAGCGTACCTTGTCGAGTATGGATGGGGTGATTAGCGCTAGGGTGTCTATTGCTGAACCAGCACCCGACTCAGGGCGTCAGATTGCACAGACTAAGTCGGCCTCCGTATACATTAAATATTCACCTCAGGCTAACTTAACAAATACGGAAAATCAGATTAAGAGCTTAGTGCAGAATGCCGTTCCAGGACTGAGTTACGACAATATCAGTGTCTTTTTGCAAGCTGCGAGTTATCGCTATCAAGCAATTACCCAGCCCACTAGCAGTAGTTCATCTCAATTTTTCGCCCAGGTCGAAGCGTACAAGTTACCATTAGTGATCAGCTTATCTGGAATAATGCTACTCAGCATAGGCGGTATGTGGTGGATGAGACGTAAGTAACCATAACAATTGTTGTTTCTGGAGGAACTATGGAGGACTTGACCCCTAATCTACCACTAATACGGGTCGAAGCTACTGGCCAAAACAAGTTAAATCGAGTTGTATCACCAGCATTATTGGCCTTCAATCGTCTCGTTTGGCAACCTGTTGCGACTATGCATCCGAGCTGGTGGCAAGAATTACAATTAACTCTTTGGCAGGCACAGTATCAAGCGGGTACCCGATTAGCGCAGCGAATCGAAGCAGTTGTGGTTTCCCGTTATGGTTTGGCAGGTCAAGATTTACCAAAGGAATTTAATGAGCTCGAGGCTAACCTGTTAGCCTGCCGGCATAAACTCAGTGCCATAGTGACGGCGTTGGGGCTCTTTCTCCTCAACCGCCCTGATTATGTATCATTACGTGAATATCGTGATGCCTTGCATCAAGAGTTAAGCCACGCACAAATTCAACAAATTTGGAATTTGTGGCCCCAGAGGCCCCAACTTACAACATATGCCTATCGAGACGAAGTGACTGCGACAGAGTTAGTTGGCGTAGCCCAGACCTGCGCTATTAACCTGATAGGACAATTATGGGGAAACAAACCGTTCTGGCGGGCATTAGCCTTGACCTTACCTGTGCAAGCAACATTGCCATGTAAAGCGGACTCCCTAGCACCTATTTCCTTAGATATTCCTCGCTGGTTAATGAGATTGGAGCGACTATTATGAACCCATTTTTAATTGAGGTACGCCCTTGCGAGCTCCGTCGTGAAGGCCATCATTTGATCAGCGCCACAGCGTTACATCGGGCGAGTGAGTTAGCGGATATGGAACACTTAGTTCGTACGCGAATTGCCAAAGCACTCAAAAAAGCCCGCCGTCAACGCGATGCCGCGCAAACTCGTAGTGAGCAGATACTAGAGCAAGCACAACAGGATGCCCAAGCGCTTAGCGCACAGTGGCAACAGCAAGCTAAAGCTGTGGCCATCGATGAGGCCATTAGCTGGCATTATAACGAAGCCCAGTTAATTCAATCGCTTACCGATAAATTACATGCCAATATTGCCGAGCAAATTAAAAAAGTGCTGACGACTTGGATGCAAGAACATGAGTTGTCTGCATTTCTAATCAAACGGTTATCCGATCAAGTCTGTGAACGAGTAGGGCAAGGTGCCTTAACACTGCTGGTTTCAAATGATGATTTTGCCGCGCTAGCCAAGGCATTCGATGGCCGTATGACAGTGCAAGTATCAGCGGAGTTAGTCTCTGGACAGGCCGAATTAAGTTCTTCGACTATGACAGCTAAAATTGATCTTAATGAACACTTACAGCAATTACTGGCGGCGTTTGTCCCCGAACCATTAAAGGGCGTTGGCTAAGGAGCTTATTATGGTGCGTATCGATGGTGCCAACGCAGTGGATTTTCATAACACAGCGAGTGTTAACGAAACCCATGGACAAGTGTTTCCGGCAAACAATGTAACAGACATGGCGGCCGCAGAATTAGCGGAAGTGCGTTCTGAAGCATTGGAAGAGACCATGGAAGGATTAAGTCTCGGATTAAGCAGCCATTTGAAAAAGTTAACCTCAGGTAAAGAGCCAACAGATCCCCGATTTACAGCACTCGAGCAGTTACTGCAACAACTAGGAGACACGCAAGCAAGCACAGTCAATAAACTGGCCGAACAGTTTGCGAGCTTAGGCGATGGTGATGAGATCCTCTCGCAACTTAAACAATTGGGTTTAGACAGCGGTAACATGATGCTATTAATGATGGCGCTAGTCATGTCAGGAAAATTAGGTCAATCCGCCCATAATAAGCTACGCAAATTACTGACAGAATTACTCTCGCAAGAAGGAGCTGAAATAGCATTATTTGCCGCCCTTGAAGGCGTTGCACTCGATCATGCTGGTCTGCAAGCCTTACAACAACTTTATCAACAAGCGGTTCGAGGCGATGCCGGCCTAGCCAAATGGTTTGAATTACTTCAGCATCTTCCTGACCGCCGTAAGCGGATCCGTGTGTTGCTTAGAGCACTATCTGAACCTCTGAGCGATCAGCACAGCGGGAGAAATATGGTCAAGATAGCAGCAGCGGTAGATGACTTACGTCGATTGCTTATTTTTCTTACGATAGAGGAACATTGCTATATGCTCGCCCGTGCGACTCAGCTTGATGGTGAACAAGTGTTAAAAGTCACGTTACAACTGACAGAACAAGCTTGGGTGTATCCCCAATGGATAGATGAACAAATACGACTATTACCTTTAATGTCTGCAAGACGATTGGGATTTCTGCGGCGCTGGCGGGAACTGCTGAGTATTATTCCTCTGGCATGTTTTCGCGATCCAGAACAGAAAGAACATATTGAAGAGGCCATGTTGGGCTTACTCGATGACTGGTGTGATCAGGAATAATGAGCATCTGCTAATGTTAGCGTAACGCAGAACTCAGGCAACTGTGATGATATTGCAGGAAAGATCTACATTCAGACCATGTGCAATACCTATACTGTCCATTCGTTGACGCATGGTTGCTTGATTGACCTGCGAGATTTTTTGCCGCATAAGACTCGACACTGGCCCGTAATACAACAGGTATTTAAGTTAGAACTCGATTAGTCTCAGGTGTACACCTGATATTCATTCCTCCTGACTCAGGACAAACTTTCATCAAGGTCACACTTTCACCAATTGAGGGGACGCTAGATGAATGTACATGACCAATTACTAGCTCAGCTCGGCCTAGCACTCGGTTTACCATTAGTGTTTGATGCTAATGGACAATGTCTGCTAATGCTAGATCAAAAATTAATGATCTCTATACGTTACGGCGATGCGCAATGGACCTTTTATTGCATGCTCGCTCAGAAGCCGCAGCTGACTGAAAACCACTATTGGCAAGCTTGTTTGCAATTGAATCTCAAACTTGCCGAACAAGGTAAGGGCTGCATCTGCTATGAGCCTCAGTCCGATGCTTTGTTATATTTAACATTTATTCCTATGCCAGCCAGTTCCCCCCTGCTCAGCGAATTTCTCGGTGACTTAGTCGACACGTATCAAGCTCTGCAGAGCCATGTTGAAACCGAAATGACTGGGACAACCTCATCAATAAATACCATAAATCTTAGTGCGGGGGGGCAATAATATGGCCTTAGATATCAGTGCATTTAGTCATGCGGCTAAGCTTGACGGCCGTCTTTCCTTAGTCGATACCCCCGAGGGTATACCGACGATTATAGTTGCCAAAGAAGGCTTTAAAGAAAAATTACTTAGCATGCTGAGCCATATTCCTTTACTCAAAAATACCCAAGCGGTCCAAGATTATGTCAATGGCTTGTCACTCGATAATAAGCAAGTGTTGGGCGTGTTCTTGCAGGCATTGGCGGTAAGATTTGGTCATGATATTGCACTGGATATGGTAGATGCTGTCGATTTGTCCGGTCATACTCCATTAACTCTGCGCACGATCGAGCAACTCACCGAACGGTGTGAAGCATTTATGCCGCTCCCTCCTTTAAACATATGCGAGACTAATGAAGATACGCTCAAAGTTCTTGCTTTACCTTCCCAGAGCGGGATTGAGTCTAAATCGTCGGAGAAGCAAACACTCAGCCCATCAGTGCTTAAACCTTCAGCAGAACCTATATCCGTCGATAAAGACATCAGGGGAACGGCTTTCCATATTTTAAGCCAGCAGCTTATTACGCCACAGGATATTTTACACACACAGAATCAATGCCTTAAGCAGTTGTTAACTACACCAGTACCTCAAAAGTTAACTATGCCGACCACTCAAACTTGGCTGGCGTCTTGGGTGTATTCAGAACCTGAACCCATTAAAACCTTACAACAAGCTATTAAAAATTATAATCAAGTACTTAGCGACACTCAGCTAGTGACATGTATACAGAACTTAAATCAGAGTCGAGATCCCTTGATTAGCAGCGATGAACTGACTGCAATGCGTGATCATGTCAAATTTGGGCTAGTGCAAATTAAGCAGGCTTTAACCCTAGTCGCTGAATTGAAAGCTAATTTGTCGGTGGAGCAGAGCAGTGTTCTGTCGCCGCTACTGGCCGAAGTCAAGCTGGGATTATCGCAATATGATGTGTTTACGGCGGCAATGCAGACATTTGAGCAAGCCTTATTAGCATCGACCCCGATGCGCCTAGCCTTATCTGAGTTTCATGCCCAGCTTCCCTATTCACTACAAAACAAACTGACAGCGGATACTTTAGTGAGTAGTTATCAACTGTTTTCCCCTTTAATGCAAAATGAACTCAGTCAGACAGAGAGAGTTGAATATATAGCGGCAAGCTTAGTTTCTATGCTCAATGAGGAGAACATCAGCGAAGTCTCAGGGCAAAAAAAAATAATGCCAGAGATCAAAAGCTTAGTATTGCTTATTAACCAGTTTGTGCTAAACCCCATACAAGAACCTCTATCCATGAGTTCGTCATTTAAGACTCCATTTGAAGCGCAACAGGCCGAAGCCGAGCAACATCTAATCCAGCTAGAACAAGCACAAACCTTACTGGCCGACTGCCTTACTCGGGCCAGTAATCTTAGCGAACAAGCGCTAATCGCTGTCGGCAAGCAAGTGAAAATCGAAGATCATTTAGCTGCAGTGAAACAGGCTGGAACCCAACTCAGTACTATATTGTATAAGGCTATCAACCCTTCTGGGGAAGAGGTTCATTTCGAAGATCTCACCGCAACATTACTGTATCTTGGCGGACAAGAATATGTCGAGAAAGGCAGTCGTTTACAGTTCGATGAGCCTGTTAACTTTGATGATCTCGACCTTGAGCAGACACTAAGAAATGAGCTCGATAGCTATACTTTAACACCTCAAGTGGCAAGTTTAGCGCAGCAAGTTCTACAAACTCAGCATCATCTTAATTGGTTCGAGGGAGTGAGCTCCATCAGCTTTAGCCCAAATAATTCGCAAGATATTTCGTTGTTTGATGATGTTAACAACCTGCAACTAGTCTCACAGATTGAGCAAGATCAAGCTCGTTATCACAGTTTTCTGACCGAACGTCTTGCCTTGTGTAATGATTATCACCGAGCCGTGACTGAGTTGCTGTCGGCTGTTCCCTCTGAGACGGTGCGCAATCAGCTAACCCAAGAGCTAGTGCAAATTAGTGCGGATCAAGATGCGACCCGAACTTTAGTTGAGCGACTCAATCGACTGCAGAGTGCACAAGATGTGCTAGTGATAGCGGGAAATAATGTCGCTAAATTGTCAGCGTTAACCCAGCAACTCGCGCAAGTTAGGAGGGAAACAAATGCTGAACGTGCCGAGGTCAATTTAAGTTATTTTCTTAGCCATCTTTCTGAATTACAAACTAATAATGAAAAAGTGCGCGCCTTAACTCAAGAGCAGCATCTTTTATCGGCTAAACTGGAAAAATTGACCGCACATTTACAGCAGTTATATGGTGAAGGGCTAGTACTCACTTTAGCCGAACCTGAGGCAAGTTCCCCTGAACTGCGAGCTTTTCACACTGTGACTCGCCAGTTAGCCGAAGTTAATCGCTCTATTGAAGATCTCGATGATGCCTACCAACATGGTTTGTTACAGCTGAAAAAGGCCACAATTGCAGCAAAAAATAATGGCGGCTATCCAGATCAGGGGGGGATGGCGAGTGGGCATGCATGGCAAAGTTGGTTAGTGCAAAAGTTTGTCGGCAATTGGTCTTCCCAATATCGTCCAAGTTTAGAAGAACTTATTTTATCTAGACAGTTGGCCAAAAATAACATGAGCAGTGTCGCGGAGGCTTATCTCGCTTTAGCATCAAGTGTTAAAGACTCGAAAGCTAGCGTAGCAAATGTGTCAGTTTTAACCTCGCCTCAAAACATGATGGCTGCACTGGGCGACCTGCATAATTGGTCGATGGCACATCCGATCGAGGCACGTGAGCTCGCAGGCAATTTAACTCAAGCCTACAATATTATTTTGGCCAACCCAGGGACTTTTGGAATGGAACTGGTTAACACTGTCACCACAGTGTGGCAAACCGGGACGGTACAAAACCAAGTGCACGATATTCTGCAAGGTAAGAGAGAAGAGCTGCCGGATAAAACGAATTTCGCTATGACACCGCAAATGATTGCGTTATTACACATGGCACAGTTAGCGCCGTATATTGCGGGTGGGGCGAAAGGGGCTGCTAATACAGGCATAGGTGGGCCTTTAGTAAGCGGTGTATTTGGGATGATGTTTCCTGGCGCAGGGATGGCTACACCTGTCGTCGGCTTAGTTGGCGGCGTCCTGCAAACTTGGTCAGAACGTCAGCTTGCCAATAACATGCGTGCGTATCGTAGCAGTGAAGTTATGGTGAATGCTTTAATTAAAGGCATGCAGGCAGAAGGCGGACTTAGTGCTCGTGGCGAGGCCATCGCTGGTTATATGCTACAGCGGCAGGCCCTGCAAGATGTTGGTACAGTCTCCCGTGATTGTTTTGAAGTAGGTAAAGTCGGTGCAGTTAAGCGTGCACTCACAGATATCGTTAATTGGTGGAAACATGCTTCAACGGGAGCCAAAGTCTTTGCTGTGGTGACGACACTTGTGGTTGCCTCTGTGGTATCGGCGGGAGCGATCGCGGCGGCATTGTTTACCTTAGGGACTGGTGGCGTTGGAATAGTGGCAGCTGTGGGGCTTGGACTGGGAGGATTAATGGCAGGCGCCTATTTTTCCAAGGCTGTGGTGTCGACATTGCAAGGGGCTAATTTTTTAGGCATGGCCGATACTGCCCGCGCGGCCGAGGCTGAAATGACAGAAAAACGAATTGAGCAAGCGTTCGCGCAATTGGGTCATACTCCCGTATCTCAAACTTCAATAATTAAGACAATTGCCCACAGCGTATCAGGCACCCCAGAAATCCCCAAATCGATGGCGGATGTATTGGGGCTTGAACAACACCAAGCCGCGCTAAAAGCACATTTACTGCCGCAATTAGTCGGCCTCGATAGTGATGCACAGCAGGCGATCTTTGTTCAGAGCATGCAACAATATGCCAATGATAAAAGTCACGAAATAGAAATTAATCAAGCAATAGACAGGGAGAAAACAGTCGAGCGGGCTATGAAATGGGTTGCTGAACTTGACATAGTACCAGCACAATTACAGCAATGTATGGAAGAAATCGATGCGGCCTTATTGATGGAGAACTCTTCTCGATAATCCATAGTGGTTGAATCGCTGTTGACTTAGTACTTGCGGGTATTCAGGTGTTCACCTGATACCCGCTTTTTATTGTCTGGGAGATGATAAGACCGAGAGTTAATGCTGGAGAAGCGATATGGATTTACTACTAATGCGCAACCTCGAACAATTTTTTCGGTTAGTGAATCGCTGGCCTGTGAAGCTTGAGGAACGCATTGAATGCCATTGGCCTCCACACGGAGTGTTACTCGAGTGCCATCAAGGACGATTATTGATGACGACTTGGTTGCTTAACACTCCCGCACGTGATCTCAAACCTTATTTATCACGTTGGCATCCAGAAGCTTTTGCGGGCAGAGTTCAGCGATTGTTCATCGTCAAAAACCGTTTAATGATCAGTTGCCTCTGTCCATCGACACACCAGGGTCATGATTGGTACCACTTGTACCAACTGCAACAAAAATTCCTAAATCGTATGCTCATAGGAGGTCAATGATGAACCTCATCAGTCGTTGGTTAAGTAAAGCCGCAGGGCGTCACGATATCATCTTAAGTGCCATGTTAATGGTAGCTGTATTTATGATGATCTTGCCTCTACCGACACCTTTGATCGACGTATTAATTGCCTTAAACCTTGGCTTGTCCATAGTGTTATTGATGATCGCCATATACATCCGTGACCCTTTAGAGTTCTCAGTATTTCCATCCCTACTATTGATCACAACCTTATATCGTCTGGCACTTACTATCAGTACCAGTCGTTTAATTTTGCTGCAGCATGATGCTGGAGATATTGTATACACCTTCGGTAACTTCGTGGTCGGCGGCAACTTAGCGGTCGGAATTATTATCTTTGCCATCATCACCATAGTGCAGTTTATCGTTATCACTAAGGGGTCTGAGCGGGTGGCGGAAGTGAGTGCACGTTTTTCCCTCGATGGTATGCCTGGTAAGCAAATGAGTATCGATGGTGACATGCGTGCTGGCATCATTGACGCTAAAGAGGCAAAGCGTCAACGGGCACAAGTTCAGAAAGAAAGTCAGCTTTATGGCGCGATGGACGGCGCGATGAAGTTTGTAAAAGGCGATGCCATAGCCAGTATTATTGTCATTTTAACTAATATCATTGGTGGTATCGCTGTCGGTGTCATGCAGCACAATATGTCGGCTGCCGAAGCATTAAATACCTATGCAGTCTTGTCTGTCGGGGATGGTTTGATAGCCCAAATACCTTCGTTACTGATTTCAGTCACTGCAGGCTTAATTGTGACCCGAGTTCCTGGAGAGCAGAGACAGAATTTAGCCAACGAATTAGTGATGCAAGTAGGGCGTCAACCTGCATCATTGCAAATGGCCGGGATAGTCATGTTCATCTTTGCTTTAATCCCTGGCTTCCCAATTTTAGTCTTCGGCACACTCGGTTCGGTCGTTTTAGGGGCTTCATTGTGGTTGAAGCGTCAGCAAAAACGAGCAAGTGCTCAAGGAGAGGAGAGCCATTTCACTGAAGCAGGCAAAAGTGACACGGCCAATGTCGACAATATGGCACCAGGGGCTGTACCACTGATTTTATATCTTGGAGCCGATGTGCCTATCCATGGGGTTAAAGAGGCTCTGCAAAAACTGCGTTGGCAATGGTTTGAACAATTAGGCGTGCCATTACCGGAAATCCAATTACAAATAGCGAAGAAAGGCAGCCTAGGTTGTTGTGATGTGCTCTTGTACCAAGAATCTGTATTGCAATTGCAGCTAGTACCACAGGAAGCCCTTTTGATTGACTCCATCGCAACGATTCCATGCCGTGTCGAGTCCATTCCTTTTAGTAATCAAAGATTGCATTGGATCAAAGGTAATGCGCTTGAACAGGCGGAAGCCCAAGGTTTAGCTGTTTGTCGTGATGAGCAAATTCCCGCTTATGTGATGGGTAAAGTGATCGACCGCTATGCAGGGGAGTTTATTGGTGTACAAGAAACCCGGTATTTAATGGATGCTATGGAGGCTCGTTACGGTGAGCTCGTCAAGGAACTTCAACGCCTCTTGTCAGTAGGAAAGGTCGCCGAGATCCTACAACGCTTAGTTGAAGAGGGGATTTCGGTGCGCGATTTACGAACTATTTTTGAAACCTTAGTCGAATGGGTGCCAAAGGAGAAAGACATCATCATGTTAACTGAGTATGTACGGATTGCGCTTCGCCGTCATATTCGCCGCAAGTTTGCTACCCCACAAGGTTGGATCGCTGTGCTCATGGTTGGAGAAGGAATTGAAAATGTGATCCGTGAATCGATACGACAATCGACTGCTGGCTCTTATTCGGCCTTGGACATGGCACAAACTCAGCAAATATTAACCTGCATTCAAGAACAGCTGCCACCGGAACAAACCTGTGTACTGTTGACCTCGCTCGATGTGCGTCGTTACCTGCGAAAAATCGTAGAACGCGAGTTATTTAGCACACCCGTTTTGTCGTTTCAGGAATTAGGCGACGATGCAGAAATAAAAGTCATAGGCCAAGTGGACTTAGTGGGTGAGGTACTCGATGCCGCACTGGCAAGCTAATGGAGGCGATAGATGAAATTACCCAGTAAAGAAACACTTTATGCACAACTCGAACCTAGTTTATTCGCCACTCAGAGTTTGTTGCCTGTTCCATCGGTTCGCTATTTCGGCAAAGTTCAAGAAGTGGGGGCCACACTCGTGCGTGCAACTTTGCCCGGTGCACATCAAGGAGAGCTTTGTCTCATTGGTAATCGCCTCAGCGCCGAAGTCGTTGCGGTAAAAGGCGATGAAGCCCTGTTATCGCCCTTCGACGTTACGGCGGGACTATGCAGTGGAGAATTAGTTGAAACCTTAGGCCATGGGCATCAAGTCCCCTTAGGTCAAGGCTTGCTTGGTCGAGTGGTCGATGGCCTTGGTGCTCCTATGGATGGCTATGGACTGACTGCAACGTCATTAAGGCCTAACCAAGGTTCTGCACCTAATCCATTATCACGACAACTTATTGATACTGTCATGCCCATGGGGATCCGCGCTATTGACAGCGCCCTCGCCTGTGGCATCGGCCAAAGGATTGGTATTTTTGCCGCAGCAGGAGGGGGAAAGAGTACCTTACTTGGCATGATCGCCGCGCACTGCCAAGCGGATGTGATTGTACTAACCTTAGTCGGCGAGCGTGGTCGTGAAGTCCGTGAGTTTATCGAATATAACCTCACGCCAGAGGCAAGAGCACGCACTGTGATGGTGGTTGCTACATCGGATCGTCCTCCGCTTGAGCGAATGAAAGCCACACTAACGGCAACGACTATTGCTGAGTACTTTCGCGATCAAGGTAAGAATGTGCTGTTGATGGTGGATTCACTGACCCGATTTGCCCGCAGTGCGAGGGAAATTGCGTTGGCGGCTGGCGAGAGCCCAGTGTCTAGCGGTTATCCTCCAAGTGTCTTTGTCAATTTATCGGCCTTAGTCGAACGAGCTGGCCCCGCTGCCAAAGGTAGTATCACTGGCATATATACCGTACTGGTTGAAGGGGATGATATGAATGAACCTATCGCCGATGAAGTTCGTTCCTTACTTGATGGACACATAGTGCTATCACGTCGACTCGCTGGAGCGGGCCATTACCCTGCAATTGATATCAATGCCAGTGTCAGCAGGGTAATGGATCAGATTGTTAGCCCTGAGCAGCGGTGTCATGCCGCCAAGATGCGCCAGTTACTGGCATTGTATCAAGAGGTTCAATTACTCATCCGAGTGGGTGAATACGTGCAAGGTGAAGATCAAGAAACCGATGAAGCAGTGGCTCGCCATCAGGATATTCAGCAGTTTTTGTGTCAATCAGTCAATGAATTCAGTCCCTATGAAGAGACACTACAAAAATTGAAATTATTGCTTTTAAGCCATTAATGGGAGGAACTCAAGAATGAACCCATCCCAACTTACAGCGAAAGATGAGCAATTATTACAGCGATTACTCGCAATTCGTAGTGACAAAGAAGCTAAATTGCGCCGAGAGCTAGCCTTACATAGGCAAAAATTCAGGGAGCTACTTGATAGGCAAATCCTCATCAATCTCGAGCGGCAAGCGCAAACTAATCGGCTGCGTCTGCAGCAGATGCCAGAACAAATATTAACTCCAACTGAGCTAATCACTTTTAAATTGACCTTAATGAAAGAATACCAAAAAGAAAGAACATTAGCCGAAACTGCTGAGATGTTGGTAATAGAAAAAGAGCAGTTGGAGTCCACTATGGTGCATATGCAGCAGGCGATTCTTCAGTTAGTTAAATCCCAACAAAAACTGCAGGAGGTTGTCGATGAATAATCCTATGGCGATAGTGCGAACATCGAAAATATCTTTCCCCAGTGTCGAAGCCAGACAAGAGTCGGATCCAGAAATGCGTCGCTTGTTTAACCGTTATTTCTGCGGTCAACAGGAAGATGACAACACTCTATCTACCAAAGATCGGCTTACCGCTAAGGCACTACTCAGCCGCGATGGTGGTGTGTACCGACAAGGAGCGGCCGAAGTAATCCGGCAAGGTGAGCAACTATGCTATCGCTTGCTCAATGGCCCTATGATGGGATTAGTGATCCAAGCCTGTTACCAACCACGAGGAATTCAATTGCAGTTGTTTCCTAAGACAGCGCGTCAATCGGAACTGCTCGCAAGACTCTTACCTCAACTCAGCGAGCAACTACAAGGGCGACGCTTTGCTATTCATTTAGATCTTATGCCAACCAACACAGCAGTGACGAGGTAGATGAATGAACATCAATAAACTGATCAATGCTAGCCAAGTCATAGGACGTGGCCTAGCACAGCAAGCTTGCCAAATCGAACTGACGCGTATCGGGGGCGATGGAGTATTCTGGCAAAGACGCAATGCTCCATCAGGATCGGGTCTGTGGTGTTCTAAACAGGATTGGCAACTGTGGGTAACCGCAGTGACTGGTGTAACTTCCTCGGCTGAGATTGCTTGTGATTTATTGCCCTGTGTTAGTGCGGCAGCATTTGATGTAGCGGGTGAATGGTTGGTCGATTGCCTCGAAGAAGTCCCTAAGCCATTTGGATTGGTGCCAGATATTTATCCCGTGCTAACGCTTCAAACTACGCAATTGGAACAGGGCGACGAGGGGAGTGCCACTCAATTGGCTTGTGTCTTAGTTGATTGGCCGCAAGAGGACTGGCAGAGCCAAGTTGAGTCATGGTCAGCATTCTCTGGTAAAACGGTGGATGTTAGTTTGAGTTTAGTGGCCGGTTTTGTGCCCCAAATAACGTCTACACCTGACTTACCCGAAATAGGCGGGGGGTTATGGCTCGATGGTGATGTGCAAATCGAGCAGGGGGAAGCGCTGTTATGGGCGGATGGACCGTTGGCTAAGATCAAGTTCATCACCCCTATTGATGGTCCTCAAGCACAACTCGAAATTGTGTCTTTATTGCCTAAGATGGACGCTATTCAGCCCCCTTTGATCGCCGATATTGGTCGAGTGAGTCTGCCTCTGGCTAAGCTCGGCGCTATG
The DNA here is from genome assembly GCF_019345585.1 of Shewanella sp. NKUCC05_KAH. Classification (NCBI taxonomy): domain Bacteria; kingdom Pseudomonadati; phylum Pseudomonadota; class Gammaproteobacteria; order Alteromonadales; family Shewanellaceae; genus Shewanella; species Shewanella sp. NKUCC05_KAH. The sequence continues at coordinate 27,827 of NZ_JAHKQZ010000018.1, read as the reverse complement.
ATGACGGGTGACAAGTTAACGCTGGAGGTTACGCTGAATAATCAAGTGCGTTTAGGACGGTTCAGTCATCAGTACGGTCAAGAGCTGTACCAAACTCTGGCAAGTATTCATCTCCTGCGTGGAGAGTCGGGATTACTCGCACAAATCGAGGCTCTAGTATAAGGGGAATTGTGTTGCTTTTACGGATATGTCAGCGGTTTTTAGTTAGCTAAGGTCTTCACCTGATACAGGTCAATCACAAAGCGCGCCATGATGGAACCCTAGCCACAAAGGAGGTTTCCATGACCTTACTCGACCATCCAATCCAATTGATCATTATGTTGTTTTGCTTGTCACTGCTGCCGCTGTTCGCCGTGATGGGCACTTCATTCTTGAAATTGGCAATTGTGTTCTCTATGTTACGTAACGCCTTAGGGATCCAGCAGATCCCACCCAATATGGCAATTTACGGCCTCGCATTAATTCTCACTCTGTTCACCATGGCACCCGTGGGGATGGCAATCAATGACAATCTAAAAGCCACTCCTATAGTGTTCGATGCACCCAATGTATTTGAGCAAATCAACACTGAAGCCATAGCACCCTACCGCGCATTTCTCGAAAAAAATACCAGCAATACTCAGATTGAATTTTTCGCCAATATTGGCCATAAGGTCTGGCCCGAAAAGTATCAGCAAGTGCTGACCAAAGACTCACTGTTAGTGATGGTGCCAGCCTTTACTATGAGTCAGCTCATAGAGGCATTTAAGATAGGTTTACTCATTTATCTTCCCTTTGTCGCAATTGACCTTATCGTCTCCAATATTTTACTGGCAATGGGCATGATGATGGTGTCCCCCATGACGATAGCCCTACCGTTCAAATTGTTGATTTTTATCTTGATGGGTGGATGGGAAAAACTGATCAGTCAACTAATGATGTCATTCTCATGAGTGAAACTATCATAGTACATTTCACCTCTGAACTACTGTGGATGGTGTTACTGCTGTCGCTACCTGTTGTTATCGTGGCCTCAGTTGTCGGAGTTTTGGTTAGCCTTATTCAAGCCCTAACCCAAATCCAAGATCAAACATTGCAGTTTCTGATCAAACTCATCGCCGTGTGCGTGACACTTGTGGTCTGTTATCACTGGATGGGTAGTTCACTGTTGAATTACGCCAGCATGGCTTTCGATCAAATTAGCCAAATGGGGGGGTAGTGATGACAACTCTGCTACCCAACCTATTAACAGCACAGCTTCCGGTGTTGGCACTCTGTATGATGCGCCCTTTAGGCATGATGCTGCTATTACCCTTATTTAAAGGGGGGGCAATGGGGAGCGCATTAATCCGTAATAGTCTGATTTTAATGTTTGCTTTACCTACTGTGCTGGCAATGGATGAAATGCAGCCGATACTGCAGCAGGCCGACACTTGGATGCTCATCAGCCTATTTGGCAAAGAAATTATTGTAGGCATGTTACTCGGTTTCTGTGCCGCCATTCCCTTTTGGGCCATAGATATGGCGGGATTTGTAATTGACACAATGCGGGGGGCATCCATGTCGACTGTACTTAACCCATTGATGGGACTGCAATCATCGATTTATGGCATGCTGTTTACTCAAGTTCTTACTGTGCTGTTTTTAGTCTCGGGTGGTTTTAATTTTCTGCTAACTGCACTTTATCAGTCATATCAACAATTACCCCCAGGATTTAATTTAACGCTAAGCCAGCCCTTGATGGTGTTTATAGCCCATGAGTGGCAATTGATGTGCCAACTATGTCTCAGTTTTGCCATGCCCGCCATGGTGATTATGATCTTAGTCGACGTAGCCTTAGGGCTAGTAAACCGCTCGGCGCAGCAGTTAAACGTTTTCTTTTTGTCTATGCCCATTAAAAGCGCTTTGGTCTTACTGTTATTGATCTACAGCTTACAGTTTGCTTTGTCCCATTACCTGCAGACCATTTCTGGGGTAGAGCAGCACGTAGATATTTTGTTTGGACTCTTAGCAGGGCACTAGTGCCCCTGGTGGATATGACTTATGGCCGAGAAAACAGAAAAACCCACAGAAAAACGTTTACGAGAAGCGAGAAATCGCGGCCAGGTCATTAAAAGTGCTGAAATTGTCACAGGGTTACAGATGGCGATCATTCTCGGTTACTTTCTCTACGAAGGGCCTGCACTCGTCCAAGCCATTATGGCGTTAATCGACTTAACCATTCACGCCATCAATCTTCCCCTTGAAACTGCGGCCGAGCAAATCGTTGGTACCTTCGCCATGCTGGCATTACGTTTTTTAGGTGGGCTGACATTAGTACTCGTGTTTACCATAGTGGTGGGGAACTTAGTCCAAACAGGTCCCGTTTGGGCGGCTGAGTCTATAATGCCGAGCATGGATAAACTCAATGTCATGAATAATGCTAAGCAACTTATTTCACTGAAAAGTCTGTTTGAGCTCGCTAAAAATCTCGTTAAAGTCACAGTGCTGAGTTTAGTGTTTTACTATCTGCTCCATCGTTACGTTAACGCCTTTCAATACTTGCCTTTATGCGGAGAAGCCTGCGGTATCAGTGTGATTTCGACCATGATCACTTGGCTCTGGGGCAGCTTTTTAGGATGTTACTTAATATTTGGGATCGCTGATTATGCATTTCAACGATATAGCCTAATGAAAGAACTCAAAATGTCCAAAGATGATACCAAACAAGAATACAAAGATTCTGAAGGAAACCCCGAAATGAAACAAAAACGCCGCGAAACCCAGCGAGAAGTGGCGTCTGGTAGTCTTGCCAGTAACGTTCGCAAAGCCACAGTGGTTGTGCGTAATCCAACCCACATTGCCGTGTGTTTGTATTATAGTGAAGGTGAGACGCCGTTGCCTAAAGTGCTTGAAAAAGCCGAAGATCACATGGCCTTACACATAGTGGCATTAGCTGAGAAAGCTGGGGTGCCAATTGTCGAGAACATTCCATTGGCCCGCGCCTTATTTAAACACGTTGAGGCAGGAGACGTGATTCCAGAGAGCCTATTTGAACCCGTAGCAGAGCTTTTACGTCTAGTGATGACAATATCCTATGATAATATGGAGTAACAGGTCTTACTGTAATCAAATAGAATCCTTGATGATAATTGTCTCTTACGAATCCCATAATGAATCTATGAAATTCAAATAAGTAGCCACGCATAATATTGTTTGAAGTAATCAATTTTACCAAAATATTACTCTGAATTTGCACTAAGTTAGGTTTACGCACGCCGCTGAGAGATAGCACACTGCAAGTGTGGGGTGAAACTCCACGACGTTGATTTTTATTGAAAAAAATCAAATGAAGTCTGTATCTAGATTCGTTTGAATGGCTGAACTACCACAAGTGGCACAGTCATAGAATGTAGACAACAACAATTTATCACCTGACGATTTGGTATCGCACTAAATTGGCATGGCAGTCTAAGCACCACTCAATCGTGCTTTCCTTGTCAATTTCTACACAGATATTTGCAAATCTTTACCTGTTAACGACACTTCCTTCGTCTACTGTCTTTGGCTAACTCTATATACTGTTGGAACAATTTCAGTTCCTTAGCAAGATGAATGCTTGCTGTCTTTAGCATTGATGGACACGACAATACCGATGAAAAAATCCTCAAAGCGTAAATTGCTGCTCGCGTTAAGCGGCTTAATACTCCTTAGTGGCGGTGCTTATTTTATGTGGCATAAGCCTGAAACAGCACCTACCTATGTAACTGAAGCGGTGCGCCGTGGCGATATCGAAAACTCAGTGCTGGCCAATGGCATGTTGCAGGCATCCAAACTGGTGAGTGTGGGCGCACAGGTATCGGGGCAAATCTTAAGTTTGCCGCTGGCACTGGGTGATGAAGTAAAGAAAGGCGATTTGATTGCTCAGATTGATAGCCTAGCGCAGCAGAATAATTTGAAGGATGCCCTCGCATCACTCAAGAGTATCAATGCTCAGTTCCGTGCTAAACAGGCGCAGATCCGCCAAGCTAAATTGGAATTTAGCCGCCAGCAGCAAATGCTTGCCGATAAGGCCAGTTCTCGTGCCGATTATGAAGTGGCCGATGCTAATCTAACGGTTTATCAAGCCGAGCTTGAGCAATTAGAAGCGCAAAAACAACAGGCTGAGATTAACGTCGACAGTGCCAGAATCGATTTAGGTTATACCAAAATTACCGCGCCGATGGATGGCACTGTGGTGTATTCCGCGGTGGAAGTGGGGCAAACCGTTAACGCTAATCAAACAACACCGACCATAGTTGAAATGGCGCAGCTGGATACCATGACAGTTAAAGCGCAGATTTCCGAAGCCGATGTTGTCAATGTCCATCCGGGTCAAGCCGTGTATTTCACTGTCCTTGGAAAACCGAATCATCCCTACCGCGGCGTTTTGAGGGCGATTGAACCTGGGCCGATTTCGATGGATGGCGACGATAGCAATATGAGCTCTAGCGACTCAGACGCCATTTATTACCATGGTCTGTTTGATGTAGAAAACCCTGACCGCACCTTGCGTATCGGCATGACGGCGCAGGTGTCTATAGTGTTAGCTAAGGCCGATGATGCGCTATTAGTGCCTGCGCAGATATTGCGTATAAAGCCGAGGGAGAAATCCGCGGCGCCAGAGGCTAAGCCTGTCGAGCGTAAAGCTCGCAGCGGCCCGCAATATCAAGTGCCTGTATTAGTTGATAACCAAGTGCAATATGTGGATGTCACTGTGGGGATTAACAACAAAATCAATGCTGAAATCACCGCGGGTTTGAAGGAAGGCGATCAGGTTGTGCTTGGCATGCCGTCTTCCGATGATGGCAGCAGTAAATTACGTCGCCCACCTAGCGTGAGGTTTTAACAGTGACAACGGCATTACTTGAAATTTCAGGTTGTTATCGCACTTTTCAGGCGGGTGAGCAGCAACTCACTGTGCTGAAAGATGTGAACTTGTCGATTGGCCGTGGCGAGATGGTGGCGATAGTTGGTGCTTCTGGCTCGGGTAAATCGACCCTAATGAACATTCTTGGTTGTTTAGATAAGCCGTCAAAGGGCGCGTATTTTATCAACGGCCAAGATACCTCGACTATGGACGTTGATGAGTTAGCACAGCTGCGCCGCGAGCACTTTGGTTTTATCTTTCAGCGTTATCATTTACTGGGCGATTTGACCGCCATAGGCAACGTCGAAGTGCCTGCTGTGTATGCGGGTAAAGAACGCACGGTTCGTAAAGACAGGGCCGAGCATTTGTTAACGCGTTTAGGCCTTGGCGACAGGCTTGACCATAAACCCAATCAGCTCAGTGGCGGACAGCAACAACGGGTCAGTGTGGCGCGCGCTTTGATGAATGGCGGCGATGTGATCCTTGCGGATGAGCCAACAGGTGCACTTGACAGTCACAGCGGCGAAGAAATGATGCAGTTGTTGCAGGAGCTGCACAGCGACGGTCATACCATCATTATCGTGACCCACGATATGCATGTGGCCCAATATGCCGACCGCATTATCGAAATCAAAGACGGCGTGATCATCAGCGATGAGCGCAGTCAGGATAAACAAACGGCTAAGCCACAAAGCTCGACGTCGCAAAGCTCAACGTTACAAAATACGGCGTCACAAAAGCCTAGCGGTGCAGTGGCAGCAAAAGATGGCTCGCGTGCGCGGGTGGCTTCGTGGGACAGATATGTCGAAGCGCTTAAAATGGCGCTGGTGGCGATGTCGACCCACAGGTTACGTACCTTCTTGACTATGCTCGGGATTATTATCGGTATCGCCTCTGTGGTTTCTGTGGTGGCCTTAGGTGAAGGCTCGCAGCAGGCCATCCTCAAAAGTATCAGTTCGATGGGGACTAACACGATTGATATTCGCCCCGGTTCTGGTTTTGGCGATAGACGCTCGGCGCGGGTACGCACCTTAACCGCAACGGACGCCAATGCCCTTAAAAATCTGCCCTATGTTGATAGCGTGACGCCAAGCATTGGCTCTACTGCAACGGTTCGTTTTGGTAATAAAGCGGTATCGGCATCGGTGAATGGTGTGGGACCTGAGTTTTTCCGTGTAAGAGGGTACGAGTTAGCGCAGGGCCAATTTTGGGATGATGCCAGTGTCGCATCGCTCGCCCAAGATGCGGTGATTGATGACAACACCCGTAAGGAGCTTTTTCCTAACAGCGCTGCCGACAATAACTCGGCGATAGGGCAAGTAATTTTCCTTGGAGATTTACCCGTACGTATCATAGGTGTGACTCAACCCAAAGAAAGTGCTTTTGGTAACAGCGATGCGCTTAATGTGTGGGTGCCTTACACCACAGTTTCTGGCCGTATGGTGGGTAAAAATTATTTGGATGGTATTACCGTTCGACTCGATGAAACTGTGCCGAGTAACGCGGCGGAGCAGGGCATTATCGCGCTGCTTAAAATGCGCCACGGCACGCAAGATTTCTTCACTATAAATACCGATACCATTAGGCAGAACATCGAAAAAACCACTGCGACCATGACCTTACTGATCTCGGCTATCGCGGTGATTTCCCTTGTCGTTGGCGGAATTGGGGTGATGAACATTATGTTAGTGTCTGTGACTGAGCGAACCCGTGAAATCGGTGTTCGTATGGCCGTGGGTGCGCGCCAGAACGATATTTTGCGCCAGTTCCTTATCGAAGCCATTTTAGTGTGTTTGTGTGGTGGCACCTTAGGCATCGCCTTGTCCTACTTAATTGGCGTGGTGTTTGCTCAAACGGGGGGCAGTTTCCAAATGATTTATTCTACCACCTCCATCGTTGCTGCCTTTGCCTGCTCGACCTTAATTGGTGTGCTATTTGGTTTCTTACCCGCCCGCAATGCGGCGCAGTTAGATCCCGTTGACGCACTAGCCAGAGAGTAATAACACCATGAATAATAAACTATTTAATCGACCATTTTCGCCTCGTAGCTGTGCTATTGCTGTTTGCACGGCTTTGGGATCAGCTCTGTGCATAGCCCTGTTGAGTGGTTGTAGCAGTGTTATGCGTTCAGACTTTGAACCACCTGCACTGGCTATTCCCGAACAGTGGCAAAACACCACAGTGAATGAGCAAGTGAGAGTTGATCCTTGGTGGCAGCAGTTTCATCAGCCCGAGCTCGATAAGCTAGTCAGTCAAGTGTTGAGCACTAACAATGACTTAACCCTAGCGACCTTAACGCTGCGTAAGGCACGCTTGCAGGCAGGACTAACGCGGGATGATCTATACCCACAGTTATCGGCAAACCTTGACGCTTCCCGTAATCAGCCACTTGAGGGTGGCGATGCGACTAAGAGTTATCAAGCAAAATTGTCCGTGAGTTATGAGGTGGACTTGTGGGGCAAAGTGTCGGCCAATATCGACCAAGCTCAATGGGCGGCGCTGGCGAGCGCCGAAGATAGAGAAAGTACCACCCAAAGCCTAGTGGCGACCACTGCATCCTTGTATTGGCAGATAGGTTATTTAAATCAACGGATTGATTTAAGCCAAAAGAGTATCGAGTACAGTCAGCAAACGCTGGCATTAACCCAAAGGCAGTATGATTCTGGGGCCGTGACGCAAGTGAATGTGCTTGAAGCTCAGCGCAGTATGGCGGGACAAGAGGCTGCCCATAGCCAGCTTATTCAGCAATTAACTGTGGCTAAAAATGCCCTCGCGATATTACTCAATCAGGCACCTGCAGCTGTTCCTGCGCAGAGTTTAGCCTCAGGGGAGACTTGGGTTGAGATTAAGCAACTCCCCGACGTGGCTGTGCCGGACGTTAGTGTGGGCGTGCCCGCAGATTTGTTAGTCAGACGCCCAGATGTGAAGGCTTCCTTGTATCAACTGCGCTCCGCCTTGGCGAGTAAAGACGCTACCTATGCGAGTTATTTCCCCAGCCTGAGTTTAACGGGTGGTATTGGAGAGTCGACCTCAGAGTTAAAAGAGCTGTTACGCAATCCTGTTGGTAGCTTAGGCGCGGGGCTTGTCTTGCCCTTTTTGCAGTGGAATCAAATGCAAATCAATAACGACATTGCCGATATCGATTATCAAACCGCTGTAGTGAATTATCGCAAGACGCTCTATTCCGCCTTTGAAGATGTTGATAACGCAATTTCGGCTAAGCAACAATATCGCTATCAAGGGGAGAAGTTGGCGCAGCAATTTAGCGCCGCGGCGGCCGTTGAAGCCATTTATGAGAGCCAGTACCGCAATGGTGCTATCGGTATTCAGAATTGGATTGATGCCCAAGAGAATCGTCGCAGCGCCGAGGCGGCTTTACTCGAGAATCGCTATAACCAACTCACCGCCCAAGCGACGCTTTATCAAGCCCTTGGTGGCAGCGATATCGCCCCGCCTTTGGCAAAGGAATAACGCACGGTTGTAAAAGCATCACAGCGCGACAGAAAAATAAAAAACCGCTATTAATAGCGGTTTTTTGTTGGGCAAGTGCAAGTGTAGGCACTCGTGCTAGTGCCTTTGCGCTGCGTTTAGCCGTTAAGCCACATTAGCTGCGTAATATTTGCAGCGGCAGACTGAGCATATCATCGCCGGTTCCGGCTAAGTGCCAGATGATGCCGACTAAGGCGCCAACCGTGAGCAAATACCAAATAACCGAGAAGATTTGCCCGTATCTGTCTAATGGCAGCAAATGGCTTTGATGGCGAGTTCGCCACTCGAAGATGATTTCTAAGCTGCCGATCAACAACAAGAAGCCCAATAGCGCTAAGCCTAAGGTGTAGCTGATATACACTCCGAAAGCGGCACCGGCGGCGCAGGCGACCAGCCCCATGATGCTGTTCATCGAAAAACTAATGCTCTTTAAAATATGGCCGCCATCGAGTGGCAAAATAGGCAATAAATTAAATAGGTTAAGCAGCGCATTAAAGGCGGCAAGGCCAGCAAAAAACACATTGCCCGTTGCGTGGTAAGCAATCAAGGAAGCGATGGACATCAAGAGCCCAAAGGTCGGTCCCATGATAGAAATCACCACATCTTGCCAACGTGTATTAATTTTCTCATCGGAGAGCGCGAGTCCGCCCATAAAGGGAATAAGGTAAATCCCTTTGGTTTTCATCCCAAAATATTTCATTGCGCGAATATGGCCATATTCGTGAAATACCAAACAGGCGATAAGTGCGAGGGCGAATTGGAAGGAGAATAGCCAAGAATAAGCGGCAACACTGGCGCCCGCTAACACTACCTTTATGACTTTAGCGCTTTTTAACAGCTTAAAGCCGAGGGAGGCGAGTCCTATCATGCTGATTTTTTGCTGCTTAACGATGGGCGTTTCTGGTGTTTGGCGTTCGATATCTTTCTCTGTCCGTCGCCCTTGGTCGATAATCTTGTCATCCATCAGCAAGCAGTAATCGAGGCGGAAAGGCTGCCAAACGAGATCGGTTTCGAGGCGAACTTGGATTTTAGCTTCTGTTATGGCGATGGCTTGCTCACCACTTTCTGTCACCAATGGGCTGCTGTGGTGGGTGAGCTCAAAGACATGGACTTTGAGGCCGCCATTATCGACGGAAGCTTCTTTTTGTGAGACTAAGGTGTTGTCCCAGTAGAGTTGTTGCCAGCCCGCGAGCGAGCCTTCTAAGCGCAGTTGTTTGCCTAAGCAGTCAATCTTAAGTAGTTCCAATTTCGGTTCCATCTATTTGTATATTTAGTGCCAACTTAAACGTCATCCCTTGAGTCGACGCAGAAAACGGTTATTTTGGAGTGCATCTTAAGCGCTTTACCGTCTGGCTTAGCGCTGTTGCACCGCGGCAAATTATGCCTGTGAATTGATTATGAGGATATTAGCTTTTAAGGTCATATTGTTTTTTATTGATTAACTGAGTCATTGATAGCCATTTATTATGGCTTATCATGTGTTTGCTGTTTATTCATCGAGGGTACGAACAATTTCGATTCCTTGGGCAATTGTCGTGAAAGCCAGTTTAGCAACACAACATTGTCCTAGTGCTTGGGCATGATTTTGAACCCATTTGATAAATTCATTGAGTGGTAAATCCTGTTTTTGGCGCAGTAATCGAGGTAATTCGCCAACAGGATCTTCATGGATTTTTTGTGGACAGGCACTGATAAGGTATCGCTGCCCTTTGGAGTCTAATAATTGATCGGTTTCGATGAAGTGATGCTGATAGAGACAGGCCAGTTCGAGCCAATCTCTTTGATGTTCTAGGTAAAGTAATTCGTCATTTTGAGTCAGTTTTACAATCGCTGGCCATTCAATACTCGACATCTTAACGCTAGTCATTTCAGATCCTTAGGAAGTTTAAAATGGGCTCTGAGGTATTCTCTGAGATCAATCGGCGGCAGTAGACAAGGATTAGGATTTAGCAAGAAGGTGACTTGGCATACTGCTGCGTGCGTTTATCTGTGAGCAGTATGCCATGCTTGGAGAAGATAGATAGAGGCCAGAACGAGTTCAGAAGTTTGGCTACCGAGCGAAAGCCGCCTTAGCACTGGCTGAGCGGGCAATAAGTTAAGAACCCTAGTGAACCTTATGTGCTCGGTGCAGCTTTGGCTTTGGCGTTATAGTCAAAGTTAATCTCTTGATTAACATTGGCAATACAACAAGTGCCGTGTTCACGTGCCGTACGGTGATTTGCTGGACCTATATGCAGCTCAACGTTAAGGAATACGTGTTTAAGCACTTCGATGCGGTATTTTTCGTAGTAGCCTTCGACTTCTTGTTTAAATGTATCGAATTCAAGCTCTTCACGGGTACGTTCGTCCATGATGCGATTTTTTTCATCAAGCATCATCTTGATTTGCTCAATCATAACCGCGTCAGCTTGCCATTCTGACTTGGGGGGCAGTTTATTGAGGCGAGCCTCGATATCTAAACTGGCGACGACCATAGCTTTAACGCTCTCATCGAGTAGCTTGAGATCTTGCTTGAGTTCAGCCTGTCCCATTGCGCAGTAAACGTCAGTTTTAGTCCCTGCCGTTGCACCTATGACAACCGCCGTGATGCCTTTTTCAGCGTGTGCAACTCCGCCAACCAGATCACCACGACGACCGCTAGGATCGCTGACCGTTAAACTGCCGGCGGTTTTGGTATTACTGTGCAGCAACTGTTTAGTGACTAAGATATTACCTTTGGCAACTAATTGAGAATATTGCACAAATTGGGCGCTGATCTGCCCTTGAGAATAGATATTGGTAGAGTATTCATTGGCTTTAATCTGGCGGCCAATGATGCCTTTACTCACAGTGACATCGCCTTCTGCTTCAAGGGTGGCGGAGTCCACAAACCCCATCACGGTAATATCGCCTGAGCTTTTAACTATCATGCCCTCGTGGACATCACCTGTGATTAAAATACTGCCCTTGAAGGTGACATGGCCTGTGCTGATGTCGACATCTTTAAGTTGCAGTACATCATCGACATTCATACCTGTACGGGTTTCGACGGGTTGCCCCGGCACTGTGGCGATCAGCTTATTGGGATCTTTGGGATGAAAAGCTGTGCCTGTACCCGCTTGAAGCACGGCATCCTTACCTGGTTTTTGTTTAAGGACTTCGCCCTTGATGTTGTAGCCCGGAGTGCCTTCGGTGGCTAAATGTTTAACCATCAAGAGATCATTGGCTTTAACAACGATCATTGCGCCTAAATTGCGCATATCGACACTGCCATCTTCGCGCTCTTGTGGCTGAAGCAAGCGTTCCCGCGCAAGGAATACTTTGCGTTCTAGTACCGCATTGAGTCCATTAACAGGGGCTTTGCCTTGGGCTATTTCACTTTGGCAGATTTCCCCTGGCTTGAGTGTGCTGAGTTGCTTTAGTAGAGCTTGAATTTTGAGTTTGCTTAGCCCCATGCAGACGTTGTTTTTTTTGAGATGAGTGAGGATCTCTGGCAAATCTATCTGTTTACCACCCCATGCTGCGGTAAGTTTAAGGCTGGCTTGCATTTTATCGGGACTAATCTCGATAGCTATGCTGCCATCACGACGTTCGGCCAAAGTAGTATAGAGCTCAAATTTTCCATCGTCTTGATTACAAAGAGAGTTGATTTTAGCGACGGTTTTAGCAATGGCTGGTTCTAGCGGAAACAGGGCGACGAATTCAGGTAAAGACAACAGGCGCATTATGTCTTCATGGGTGACTGGACCATGGACATTAGGGATCAGGCGCAATTCAGCTTTTGTCTTATCGCTGTTTAGCTCTATGAGTTCAGGGTCCAGCATAGGGGCATTCCTAGTAATTGCGTTTTATTCTTGTTAAGAAGCTGTTTTGAGTATAACAGTAGAAACTTAGGGTAAAGAAGCCTTTTTGGCTGCAAAATCAGCAAATGTTGTCATTTTGTTGTTAATGGTCTATGAGTGAATTTTAAAATAGTTTTTTATAAAAAATTGAGTCTTATAATCAGTGTTATCTCTGGTTTTATAGCAAAAATCACTGAATAAACCACAACTTATATTGATTTTGGGTTTAACCATTATTTTGATGTTTTAAATCGAATCCCTATGTTAGGAACGGCTGTTGAGTGACTATAAGTGGGGGATTGTCAGAATCGCTGGCATGCGGCAGATCACAATATTGAATTTTGTAACACGATGAAAGTGAGGTTTTATCTGCAAACAAACAGGGATTGGGATAAGAGTGAGTGGCTGGTGTTGCCAATAACGCGCTTCAGCGAAAGCATCTGCGCGTTATTAATCAAACATCTATTTGTGCTGGAAGTAATACAACTTGTACTTGTTGTTGTCGGCAACCACTTTCAATTGGCCAAATTCGGCGGCGATAATATCGGAATAGGGCAGGTGGCGATTGGCGACTATTTGCCAAATACCATTATGTTGTAATTGCTTAGCACTATCGGTGACAAAGTTCTGCGCTATGCTGGTGGTGCTGGCGAGGCCATCATGAAACGGCGGATTAGAGATAATGCCGTTAAATTTTCCTGTGGTTTGCGCGAGCCCATCGGATGGATACACTTTGGCTGTCATGCCATTGGCCGCCAGGGTGAGTTCACAAGAAGCTAACGCCATGGCATTAATATCAACACATTCTAGGGATAGGCTCGGTTGTGCTTTTAGTAGAGCGGCGGTGATCACGCCTGCGCCGCAACCAAAATCGAGCACTCGACCCGAGAGTGTTGGTAGGTGTGACAATAATAATTCAGTGCCGAGATCTAACCGTTTTTCGCTAAATACCCCGACTAAATTACAGATACTGATCTCGCCTTGCGGCGTTGTGAGTTGATACTGACTGACCCAGTCGCTAAGTTTCATTGCCGGGGCGCTGCCCTCTAAATGGCTACCAAACAGCAGGCAGTGGCGGGCGTTATCGAGCTTCATCCCCGTCGTAAAATACTCAGGCAAGAGTTTAACTAAAGACTTAATCCCGCCTTTGTTTTCCCCAACCACTAACAGTTGGCCGTTAGGCACAAGATTGCTGGCGGCGAGGTTAAACAGATAAGGTGCGAGGGGTTTAGCCTTGGGGAAATAAACGATAACAGTATCGTACTTTTCTGGTTTAATTGGGTCTTGATGTGGCAGTTCGTGGCCGAAGTAGCAACGCAGTTTTGAATTCGCGTGCGGCGCTAAGTGTAAATAATGGTGATAATCCAAGGCGAGGGCATCGACCGAGGCCGCGACATCGAGCAGGGCTTTTGGCAGTAGATCGGCTTCATGATTGAGCACTAACACCTTATGTTGGCTTAGGCTGTCTTGATTACGAATAATGACTTGCGATGGATTAGTTAACACAGTTACAGGCACCTATAAACTTAAGTGTGGGCATTATACCCGTTATTCACGCCCGAGCCAGTTTGCATCGAATCACTGCGCTAAGACCTAATAAAATCCCTAATAAAAAGACCCAATAAAAAAGGCAACTGCATTATGCGGTTGCCTTATGTGATTGCCTTTAATGAAAGGAATCGATTAACGCTTAGCTCTTAGGTTTCTTCGGTTTTGGCAATAAGCTGAAAATCTTATTGGCGATATCAGTATTGTCTTGATGGCCGTTAAACAGCTCAGATGCGGGACCTGCGGCAAACACTTGTACGTCTGTGCCTGTGTGACCGTCGGTTGTCCAACCTGTATCAGTTCGCTTATTAATAACATGGCGAATTGCAACCGCGATGGTTTCTAATCCCTGCATTCTGGCGACCGTTAATTTTGCGATTTCTTCTTCGTTGAGCTCAAAACCTAAACCGCGGGCGAGATCGGCCTGCCATTGTTCACCGCTGATGGCGGCTAAGGCTAATGTGTCGGTACTGGCTGAAATGTTGCGTAGGATTTCAGGGTTCCAGTTGTAGTTTCCATCGACGCCAATCGATAGGCCGCCGGTATTATGGTCGGCGGTGATCACCATCAGGGTATCAGGATGTTCACGCACAAATTGCTCAACCACTTCAATGGCATTGGAGAATTCATCCATCTCACCCATAGCAGTGGCGATGTCGTTATTGTGGCCCGCCCAGTCGATGAGGCTTCCTTCGACTAACAGTACAAAACCTTGGTCATTCTGCGACAGTAAACTGAGCGCTTTTTGGGTTAAAGTGCTGAGTTTTTTCGCATCTTTTTCATCAATTGCCCAAGGTAATTGGACTTCGGCAAACAGTCCCAGCACTTTAGGCTGGGTGATGCTGGCGAGATCTTCAAAACGAGTAATATGTTGATAACCTTTGGCTTTAAATTGCGCTAATAGCTCAGGGGTAAAGTATTTTTGACCACCGCCTAAGAATACATCGGCGTTAGTTTCTAGATAGCTGAGTGCCAAAGCATCGTAGTTTTTACGGCTTTCGTTGTGGGCCAAAAAGGCGGCTGGCGTGGCGTGGTTGATTTGCGACGTTACAGCCACACCTGTGCTGAGGCCAAGGGATTTGGCTTTTTCGAGTATGGTCGGCAGCGGTTGCTTTTGGGTATCGACCGAAATCGCCCCATTGTAAGATTTAACGCCAGTGGCGAGCGCAGTTGCTGCCGCGGCTGAGTCGGTAACATAACCACTGACACTGGCGGGATAAGTGCTCGCCATACCTACAAGTAAACGGTCGAATACGGTTTGTTCGACTTCCTCTGTGTCAGGATTATCTTTGTAGTAACGGTAAGCGCTAGTGTAAGACGGTCCCATACCATCACCTATCATGATGACAATATTTTTTGGGCGCGACGGTGCTTTCGTTGGACCTGTTTCTATGTTGGCCCAAGTCGGAGTCGATAGTAATAAACCTATGCCGAGTAACAAGAATGGCGCTTTGGTGAAACTCATATCACATCCCTAGAAAGTGGCTAGGCGCTTGTGATGTCAAAGCGCCTTAAATCAACAAACTCGTTGGTAAATTTTTATGCTTTGGTGTTAATGCGTGCTTCAATAGCATCCATTAACATGCCGGTGATGTCGACATTAAATGCTGCTTGGATCTCACGGATACAAGTTGGACTAGTTACGTTGATCTCAGTCAGCTTGTCACCAATGACATCGAGGCCGACAAAAATCAGTCCACGTTTTTTAAGCTCTGGACCAATGGCGCGGGCAATTGCCCAATCGCTGTCGGATAAAGGTTGAGCCACACCGCTTCCGCCTGCCGCTAAGTTACCACGGGTTTCGCCTTTCATTGGGATACGCGCCAAGGCGTAGGGCACAGGCTCACCATCGACCACTAAAATGCGTTTATCGCCTTTGGTTATCTCAGGGATAAAGGCTTGCGCCATGGCATATTGTTGGCCATAGCTGGTCAAGGTTTCTATGATGACTCCAAGGTTTGGGTCGTCCTGCTTCACGCGGAAAATCGAGGTGCCACCCATACCATCAAGTGGCTTAAGAATAATATCGCCCTTCGCTTGGTGGAAAGCGCGGATACGTTTGGCATCACGGGTTACGATCGTTTCTGGCGTGAATTCGCTAAACCATGCGGTAAACAGTTTCTCGTTAGCATCACGTAAGCTTTGCGGCTTGTTAACGATCAACACGCCTTGTTCTTCGGCGCGTTCAAGCATGTAAGTTGCGTAGATAAACTCAGTATCGAATGGCGGGTCCTTACGCATTAAGATCACGTCGAGTTCGCTCATCGGCGTGTCTGTAGCTTCGCCGAGTTCAAACCATTTGCTCGCATCATTGAAAAC
Organism: Shewanella sp. NKUCC05_KAH; assembly: GCF_019345585.1. NCBI lineage: Bacteria > Pseudomonadati > Pseudomonadota > Gammaproteobacteria > Alteromonadales > Shewanellaceae > Shewanella > Shewanella sp. NKUCC05_KAH. The sequence continues at coordinate 11,783 of NZ_JAHKQZ010000018.1, read as the reverse complement.
AGTTAACGGACGCATATTGGCCATAGCCACACCGTTGACCATGGCAAGATCGGCCATTTCCATATAAAACAGCTGATAACCTCTTTCCTGCGCGGCCATTAACATGGCAAAACTGGAGTCTTTCTTAATGTTGATCTCACTGATGGGGTCCATCACTATGCCGAGTTTTATCATTAATCTGTTCCTTATTTGTCGCCGTTTGCAGGCAAAAAAGCATTTATTGGATAATGGGGGGCCATACCACCGCTGTGTGCGGCTGTGGACGGTCTAGCCTAAATCACCAAATCTGAGTTGCAGTGCCGTAATGGCGGTGAGCGAGGCGGTTTCGGTGCGTAGCACTCTGGGGCCAAGCAACACATCGGTAAATTGATAGGTTTCTGTCATGGCGATTTCTTCCGCCGACAAACCGCCTTCTGGGCCAATTAATAGTCGCACGCGGGTATGGGCCAAATCTAAGCCATTGATACCGTGTGCGGCACGTGGATGCAAATTGAGTTTAAGCGCTGAGGTCGGCTCACTGCACCAATCGTGTAAGTCCATCGCTGGGCGAATCACGGGCACTTGGCTGCGTCCCGATTGCTCACAGGCGCTCACGACGATCTTCTGCCATTGCTGAATTTTTTTCTCTAGGCGTTCGCCGTTGAGTTTCACACCGCAGCGATCTGAAAACAGCGGCGTAATAGTATTGACGCCAAGCTCGACTGATTTTTGAATGGTGAACTCCATTCTATCGCCACGGGAAATCACTTGGCCTAAGTGCAAGTTGAGTGGCGACTCAGATAAATTGGCCTCACAGGAGAGCAGTTTTACTGTGACATGCTTCTTACCTGCGTCAACAATTTCAGCAAGATAATCATTGCCATCGCCATTAAATAGACTGATATGTTCGCCGTTGCCCATGCGTAGCACCTTGCCGATATGGGCCGCGCCATCTTCGTCTAAGTTCAACTGTTGATTGATGGCTAATGGCTGAGGTTGATAAATTCTTGGGACTCTCATTGTCGACCTTATTCGGCTAATTGTTGACGCTGTGGTGGCGCATTACAGGCATTCTGCACAAAGGGGTTATGGTTACCTTGGGTTTGCGCTATGGCGTTATCACGTTTGCACTCAATAGTATCAACTGGATAGGTTTTATCCCATGCCTTAAATAATTTTAATTGGCTAGAGGCGATTTTAAGACCATAGGTCTGCTGCATATAGAGGTAGGTTCTGGCTATCTTACCGCGGGTATTCGCGGGAGGTTGTGCTTGACGATTCTTAAAGTCGACTACCATAGCACATTGGCCATATTGGTCAGCCTTACCGTTCCATTGGCTAAATCGGAAGTTGCTGCGATCGCCATTGACCTCACCAATTGCGGGTACCAAATTATGCATGTCCGATTCCATTTTATTAAATTCATTACTGTTATCGGCACAGTTTTTACGGCCGCCCTTTTGCCAGCATTGGAGTTGATGGCCAAATTCCCAGGCGGGGACTATGTGTTCCCACTCGATACGGTTGGCGCGGGTTTCCTGTTTACGGACTTGATAACCACAGCTGGCGAGATCGGGTTTCCACGATTTACCTTTGATCTGAATTTCACAGCCACAGTAAAAGCTGACTGCGGGCAGAGTACTTTGGCGACTGCCTACGTAGAGCGCCTGTGACTTGGTTTTTGCTTGGCTGAAACTGCTGGGATGTGACACTGAGGCACTTGCGGGCACAGATAAGGTCGCCGCCCAAGTGATTAGGCACAACAAAAGTCGCCGTGAATTAACGGTTAAAGAAGCTATGTTCAAAATTTATCCCAAAATAACAAACACTACGCGAGCCTTTGGCTCGTCTTTTATGGCGTGATGGTAAGGGAAATATCGCTGTTTATGCAAATTGAGTCGTACTTAGGTGGGAGTTTTGTTTGCTGAAAGTCGCTAGAACGCAGTTAAATGGGTCTTACAGCGTTTACAAATATAACGACTTTCACCACGCAACACCTTGTTATGGCGGCGAATACTCAGTCGAATCGGTCCACAGGCGCAGCGATACTCAACATCGCGACTCGTAACTGAAGTGGTATTAAAGCTATGTGTGGTACTCGGATTGACCTTAAATACCGTTAACATCAAAGATTGCCATTCTTTACCGTGGGGCTTGGTTTTGCCAAAAAGCTGAAAACACAGCAAATGACAAATTTCGTGGGGGACGACCTCAGTCAGAAATGCCTCGCTGTTTTCGCGTAGCAATACAGGATTGAATCGCAAGCGATTCTGTTGCAGATGAGCTGTACCCGCGCTCTTACCCCTTAGACTAAATTGAGTGACTGGGCGTGGAAAAGTGCGCTTAAGCGATACCTCGGCCTCTTGATAACAAGCTTCAATTCGCTCTAGTACTTGAATTTGTAGTGACGAGAGTGCGCGTGATGAACCGGTGAAAATATGTGCCTGAGCCGGATTTGGTGCTGGTGGACTCGTTATCACCTGCGACTTATCTTGGCTTTGGCCCAAGGCTGCGTACGTCGACCTTGACAGTGGTGCAAGTGCTTCACTGCTGCGACGGCGTAAGGCATTGAGTAAGTCAGCGGGTTTCAGCATAGGGTTAGCGTTGGATCTCGTCGGTTAAAGATAAAATTGAGTGCTTAAAACTTATCGGTGATTAAGCCTGCCTAAGCGTTCACATCAGAAGCGTTCACATCATAGCGAACGCTATCTGACAATGCTAGTTTCAGCCTGTTTCAGGAAATGTGACTTGGCTATAAACTCGCTGCCGCCTGCATCACCATAGTGCGTACTTGTTCGACTATGGCTTGCTCAGTATCTGCGTCATAGCCTTTGACTCTTGGTGTGTGAATGTGGCCGACCTTGGCATGGCTATTAAACTTTTGCTGCAAGACTATGGCACGATAGGAGATTTCATTAGAAAGATAACCGCCGCCAGAGCCTTCGACTGAGGTTTCGTTTTGCAGTTCGTTTAATGACGTCGCGCTAAATTCGCCGCGGGCAAGGGTAGTGACAGTATGGTTATCATTGACTTTCCATTGACCATCTTTGACTTGCATAGCCGAAACAGGCAGTGAAAATTCCACAAATTCGGGGCCGATAAAATCTTTACCATTAAGCTTTGGGGCAACGGGTGCGGTTTTCGTGCCGCCAGTGAGTACGTTTTGGTTATCGGGCGCCGCTGCGCTGCGATTTCGCCCAGGGAAACGTTCGATATCAAAATCAGTTCGGCCCATGCTAACGGTGAATACAAATTGGGTTTTGGGATCGCGATAAATCGGGCTCAATAGCGACTCGATAAGTCCTTGATCAAAATCTGCAAAACGTACTGGCACCATAGCGGTTTCTATTTGCGCCGTTTTACCATTAATATCAAAGCGAAAACCATCCAAGGCGAGGGCAACTAGACCGGAAGGATTACTCTGGGTGATATCTTTGTCGAGGAAGAAAGGATCGAAACCCGTGAGAAATATTTTGATTTGGACATCATCACCATATTGAATATCGCTAAAACCCCGTGAGGCTTTTTCAACCGCACTCATTAATATGTCTTGTTGCCAATCGGCCATTTTAAAGTTGGCGCTGGTGGTTTTTAGACTATTAAGCATGGCAAGGCGAGCCCAGTATAAAGGTCGGTCGTCAAAATGCCCTGACTGCACATCGCGGACAGCTTGTTGCCATAATCTGTGTCCTTGGCGTGCCGCTAATTGGGTGGCGTCAACTTCGTTTTTCTTTGAGCTCAGCTGAGCCAGACCATCGTCAAGAGCTTGATAGCGAGTGACTACGTCGCCTATGGTTTTTTCGGCTGTTGGTAGGCGGGAAACTTCAACATCACCAAATAACTGCACGGCACTGGCTGTAGTCATTAAGCTGGTGGTGAGGATGAGTGTTAACACTGGCTTTAACATGTTTGGCTTCCCTGTAGTGATTAGACGTTATTCATTGGAAATAATGATTATTTTTTTCGTACGGATAGGCTCTTATGCCAAAAAGTATGCACTACAAGCTGAGGGTAATAAAGTTAAGCTCAGTGATCTTCGTCATCTTATGTCAATATCTTCTATCACAAATCATATGGCGCTAGCATTAATCCATCTGCAACAGTGCAATAGGGTCTAGTTTGCCTCTTTTTTGCCACAATTGGTCAGCAGTTTGCTAGGGCTTGCCAAAACCCTAAGTGATAGCCTTAATCACTTTTTTAGTTCATTGGATTGTTTGTTTTTCTACAAGGAGACTTTATGCGTTTGTTCACCATATCGGCTGTGCTGGTGATGTCGTCTATTTTAGTGTCGTCAAGCTTAGTGGCGCCGACTTTTGCATCTACTACAGCTAAGGAGTGGCAAGAAACCCGCAGTTGGGATGCCAGTTTTACTCAGCACCAAACTAAAGGCGTAGTGGTGTTATGGAATGAAAACAAGCAACAGGGATTCACTAATAATCTTAAACGTGCCAATCAAGGTTTTTTACCTGCATCGACGTTTAAGATTCCTAACAGTTTGATCGCGCTAGAGCTTGGCGTGGTGAAGGATGAGCATCAAGTCTTTAAGTGGGATGGTAAAAGTCGAGATATCGCAACTTGGAATCGTGATCATAACCTTATTACTGCAATGAAGTATTCGGTTGTGCCTGTCTACCAAGAGTTTGCTCGCCAAATTGGTGAGGCGCGTATGTCGAAGATGATCGCCTCGTTTGATTATGGTAATGAGGATATTTCGGGAAATTTGGATAGTTTTTGGTTAGATGGTGGCATACGAATTTCGGCTACGGAGCAAATCGATTTCCTACGTAAGCTTTATCACAACAAGATACACGCTTCTGAGCGCAGTTTACGTATTGTTAAGCAAGCCATGCTGACTGAAGCGAATTCTGACTATATTATCCGTGCGAAAACCGGCTATGCAGTCAGAGCAGAACCAAGCATTGGCTGGTGGGTAGGTTGGGTTGAACTCGATGATAATGTATGGTTTTTTGCGATGAATATGGATATTCCCGACGCCGCAGGTTTACCATTGCGTCAAGCCATTACTAAGGAAATCTTAAAACGGGAACGCGTTATTCCTTAGCCCATGCTAGGTCGCGTAAGCATAGCGTATCTAAACCTTGCGAGAATTGCGTATGAAGTGGCCTACTTGGCTGACATCAATCGTGATACTGAAAGCCTAGACTCAGATCTAGGCTTTTTTATTGGACTTTCTTGAAACAGGTTTCCTGATGCGACGGGAAACGTTAACCCATTAGGGATTGCAGGCTTTCTTGGCTGCTGAAGCGTTTTACAAAGAAATCTAAGAAGACACTGATGTTGGTGGCCAGTTGGCGTCGGCTCGAATAAACCCCGTAAACCTTAAAAGGTTCAATCGGCCACTCCTGTAAAATCGGTACTAGCTGTCCATTAGCAAGTTCAGTCTTACAGGCTGAATTGGATAACATGGCGATGCCAAAATCATCTATGGCTAATTGCTTCACCATTATCGGGCTGTTGACCCTCACTTTACGCTGAAAGTTAGCCATGGTTTTACGCGAACCTTTACCCAGTGGCCAAATTGGTGCTGAGCGAGAAGTCCCCAATAAAATCCCACTGTGCAGGCTGAGTTCCTTTGGGGTCGCGGGGGTGCCTTTGAGTTTTAAGTATGCAGGGCTTGCCACCAAAATTGGCTGGCGTTCAAACAGTAATCTTGCGACTAAGTCCGACGATTGAAGTGGGCCATATTTGATGGCTATGTCATATCCTTCACCGACTAAACCAATATCGTTGTCGGTAAACTGGACATCCAATTCAACATTGGGATATAAACGCATAAATCCGCTACAGAGGTTAGCGATAAGTTCTTGGCTAAATGACACTGGGATTGCAATGCGTAATGATCCTGACACATCATCGTGAGTATTCTCGATAACTGCCTTGGCCGCTTCTACCTCATTGCGAATCGAATCACAGTGTTGATAAAAGAGTGCCCCGATTTGGGTCAAACTCAAATTACGGGTGTCGCGCTGTAGTAATCGCACGCCAAGTTGTTCTTCTAGCTGCGCGATTTTGCGACTTATGGTGGATTTTGGGTGGCCGGTTTCACGTGCAGCTTGGGAGAATCCCTTCGCTCTAACTACGGCTGCAAATAGCATCATACCGTTTAAATCTGGCATGTTATTCCCACTGTCTCATATTTGGAACAAAGCGTCCTATGCAGTTTAATGGCATTTGACGGGATAACAAAGTTATATTTATTGGCTAAAAATTTTCAGAGGCTAAGCAGAGGATCTTTTGATGACCAGCAATAATCAGCCCAAACACATGACTCAAGCCCAAACGCCCGATCCGCTTTTTTTACAGGCCGAGCATTTGGCAAAAGATTTTTCTCTGTTTCCTAAGCACAGTAAACAGAGTTTATCGGAAGAAATTAAAGGTCTTTTAAATGAGGATGCTATTCAAGCAAACTTAAAAGACTTGGCATCTTTAGATGTCGACGGTTACGTTGCTAAAGTGATCCAGCCGACCCAAGATAAAGGTCGTCCTGGTGCAAAACGTATTATTGCCGATCTTAAAGGTCGTTTGATTACGGAAACTCACTTGGGCTCTTTTTACAGTGCTGAGGTCGAGCTGAACTTTGGTTCACGCACTCGTCGTATTGGCTTTATTGCCCAAGAACGCACTACCGCTAACGGTGCTTGGATGCCTGAGCATCATTACGCCGCTTGTAAAGCAATTCGTCATTTCGCCGAATTGTCTATGCCTATTATCTATTTAATTGATACCCCAGGGGCGGATGCTGGCGAAATCGCTAACAGCCAAAACCAAGCGCATTCAATTTCTAAAGCCATCGCAGAAAGTGCCAACGTTGACGTACCGACAGTCGGTATCGTAATTGGTGCTGGTTATTCTGGTGGCGCAATTCCATTAGCGGCGGCGAACATTCTGTTGTCGTTGCGTGACGGTATTTTCAACACGATCCAGCCACAAGGTCTGCAAAGTATTGCCCGTAAGTACAACTTATCTTGGCAAGAATGTGCGAAATCTGTGGGTGTATCACCAGAAGAGCTTTATACCTCAGGTTGTATCGACGGTATCATCGACTTTTCACCAGGCGATCGCGACGAGCGTCAGCACAATCTGCGCCGCGCTATTATTAGCAGCGTAGAAGCGGTTGAGCGTGCAGCGATGAATTTTGTGCGTGAATCTAAAGATTTACGTGAGCATTATGATCGCAGTTTAACTCGTTTCCTTAATCCATCTAAAAACTTGATGGCTTTGGAACTGAATGCAGAATTGGCTGTGGCAACGAGCCCGACCAGTCACCATAACTTGTTCGGTAGCGCCTATCGCTATTTGCGTTATTTAACGCTACGTAGCCGTATCCATTCTATTTCTCAAGAGCAATATGGTCGTCTGTCACGTGCTAGCGTGCCAGAAGGTGATCTGTTGGCACGTATTCAACAGGAACAAGACCGTGTGTTCCAAGCTTGGTTGTCTAACCCTGACAAGCTAGTTTATGACGAAGATTTGAATAAATTGTGGACTAACTTTGTCGCTAAACGTGACGAAGTCTCTACCGAGCGTAACATGCTGACACGTTTGATTTTGGGTGAGCCAAAAGAGAACTATAAAAAAGCACGTAAGGCGTTGTTATTCAACATCAGCTGGTCTTTGTATCATCGCTGGAAGAGCAATGCGGCTAACAACTTTAAAGGGCTGATTCAGCACTTAGAAAGTTTGCCAAAGTCTGTTACTCAAGCTAAATGGCCTGAGCTGAATCAGCTGACTGTGCTGGATGTGGTGGTAAATGAAGAACTGCGTGAAGACTTTATTTGGCAATGCCATAACATTCTGATCTTCAATGCCTTGTATGACAACGTTGTGGGCAGCTTAGCGTCAATCGCGAAAGAAGCCATGATGTCGAAGAGTTTGTCACGTAACTCAGTGAACAACCTGTTGCACAAGTCAATTGACCATGCATTGTCGACGCAAGATACCTCGAACGACAAAGCTAAGTTCTATAAGTGGCTCAAGTATTTTATGGGTCAATCGAACCGCGCCGATTTGTTGGTGCGAGTAGAGCAGTGGAAGAGTGTGGGTTTCCCACAACTTAACGACAGTCTATTCGTGGTACTGACTTACTTCTTCGAGCGTTTACTGCCTGAGTATTTCGATAGTGAAAGCGATACCAGCAAGTACACTGGCGCGATCAACCCTGTGCGTATCGGTCGTCGTAAGGACTTCTGGAACCGCTTGACCATGGGTTATCAAGATCTATTGATCCAAAAAGTGCTACGTGACGAAAAACGTAAAGGCAACATGACTTGGGAAAATGTGGTGAAGCAGTTCTTTACCCATTTCGAAGAGATCAACGGCGACAAAATGTCGGCTAACTTGCTCAACTTCCCAGGCTTCCGTTTATCGATTGAAGACGCATTAGATAAAGGCATTCGCCCATGTGGTTTGATCACAGGTATTGCTGACTTTAAAGAAAAAGGTCAAAAAGTGCGTGTGGGTGTGGCTGTGTCTAACACCGCATTCCAAGCGGGTGCATTCGATATGGCCAGTGCTGAGAAATTCTCTGCACTATTAATCGAGTGTGCTAAGCGTAAATTACCCGTTGTGTGCTTTATCAGTTCAGGCGGTATGCAGACTAAAGAAGGCGCCGCGGCGCTATTCTCTATGGCTGTGGTGAACGACCGTATCACGCGCTTTATTCGTGATAACGAATTGCCAGTACTGATGTTTGGTTTTGGTGACTGTACCGGTGGTGCGCAGGCGAGTTTTGTGACTCACCCATTGGTGCAAACTTACTATCTGTCTGGTACTAACATGCCATTCGCAGGTCAAATGGTGGTGCCAGCGTACTTACCATCAACGGCAACGCTGTCTAACTACTTGTCAAAAGTACCTGGCGCAATGGCGGGCTTAGTCCATAACCCATTCAGCGACAATTTAGACTCTCAGTTAGCGGGTATCGATCCTCTGATGCCAATGCCTTCGGCAAAAATTAACGACGTGATCATCAATGCACTGTCGACCTTAGTGGTTGAAGCTACTGTTGAAGAAGAAGTGATCGTGCAGAACGATCCACGTAAGTTAATGAAGCCAATTAACAAAGTATTGGTTCACGCCCGTGGTTGTACAGCTGTAAAACTTATTCGTAAGGCGCATGACAATAATATCAATGTGGTATTAGTGGCGTCTGATCCAGATATGACGTCAGTCCCCGCGGACATGCTCAAAGAAACCGACAAGTTAGTTTGTCTCGGTGGTAACACATCGGATGAAAGTTACTTGAACGCATACTCTGTGCTGAAAGTAGCCGAATATGAACAGGTTGATGCATTGCATCCAGGTATCGGTTTCCTATCAGAAAGCCCGCAGTTTGCTGCATTGTGTGTGAATAACGGTGTTAACTTCGTCGGTCCTAGCGTGCATTCAATGACGACTATGGGTAACAAGTCGAACGCAATTAAGACATCGCAAGCGCAAAACGTACCTGTTGTGCCTGGTTCGCACGGTATTCTGACCAATGCTGAACAAGCCGTAAACGTGGCGAGCGAAATTGGCTATCCAGTATTGCTTAAAGCGGTACAAGGTGGTGGCGGTAAAGGTATTCAGGTTGTAAAACGTCCTGAAGACATGATTGGTTTATTCCAAAAAACTGCAACCGAAGCAGCTGCAGCCTTTGGTAACGGTGACTTGTACTTAGAGAAATATGTGACATCACTGCGTCACATCGAAGTGCAGTTACTGCGTGATAAGTTCGGCAACGCGAAAGTATTAGGTTTGCGTGACTGTTCGGTTCAACGTAATAACCAAAAAGTGGTCGAAGAATCTGGCTCAACTATGTTGCCGGATGAGCTGAAGCGACAAGTGCTGGCTTATACCCGTGCCTTAGGCGACGCGACCGATTACATGGGCGCAGGTACCGTTGAGTTCATCTATAACTTAGATGCAAACGAAGTCTACTTCATGGAAATGAACACGCGTCTGCAGGTTGAGCATCCTGTTACGGAAGCGACTTCAGGTATTGATATCGTTAGTGCGCAGTTTGATATTGCCGCTGGCCGTTCAATTGCAGCGTTAGAGCCTAAAGAAATTGGTTATGCGATGGAAGTACGTGTGACGGCTGAGAAAGCGGCGCTCGATAGCCATGGCATACTGCAGCTGATTCCTAATCCGGGCAAGATCACTGAGTGTGTGTTCCCAGATCATCCCGATGTGGAAATCATTTCGATTGCTGCGCCAGGTAAAGAAGTATCGCCATACTACGATAGCTTGATTGCGCAAATCATCATGCGCGGTGAAAACCGTGAGGATGTGATTGCCAAACTGTACGAATACTTAGACAGTGTAGTGCTGAAAGGCATCGCGACTAACATTCCGTTGCTCAAGCTGATCTTGAAAGATGGTACTTTCAACGAAGGTGTTTACGATACTAACTATCTGCCACGCTTAATGGCCGAGCTCGATATTCCTGCGTTGATCGCAGAAATGGAAGCTGCCGCTGAAACTGTGGAAGTAGACACTGAATCACTGCGTGTTGGCGAAAGTAACGAACTGAAAGTGTTAGCCCAAGGCGCAGGTATCTTCTATACCTCTTCTGCACCGGGTGAAGCGGACTTCGTGAAAGAAGGTGACATAGTCACCGTTGATCAAACACTAGCACTAACAGAAGCGATGAAGATGTTCTCGCAAGTGACCTTAGCTGGCTTTAACCGCCAGAGTGCGATTCTGTACCCTGAAGATAAGAAGTATCGTATAGAGCGCATCCTGAACAGCAATGGTCAGCAAGTGTCTCAAGGCGACTTACTGTTCGTGGTCTCGCCTGTTGAAGAATAAGCTCAGCGTTTAGCGCCATAGCTGAATGAGACAATACCCGCCATTGGCGGGTATTTTTTTGCTTCTAAATTATTGCCACTAAATTTCCTGTCACTAAATATAGGTAAGCAAACATGCCACTCTTAATGTGCATGACGTCTTTGATAAATCAACTTAGCTTTAATAGATAAGCATATCGCTAACAAGTGGCCAATCTCAGCTCTGTGCAATACGACCTGTATCTCTGATTAAGTCGGCAAAGAGTCTCTTTAATCTATCGTTTGCCCATTTATTAGAACAAGCTGCATCAAGAATCCACCTCTGGCCTCGAGAATCAACGGAATCTCCATGCTTTATTCGTAGTATATAGAGGCTCATCAAACCTCATTTTAAGTTGAAACTGAGTCTAAAATGAGCTGTGTGTGGATAACTTTGGGGGTAAGTGGTGGGTATGATGTGACTAGATTAGATAATTAGAATTAACTGCAAATTTCCTTAAAATAGGGGTTGCACAAAATCTCCTGCTGCCTATAATGCGCATCCACTGACACGGCAGACAGCGTTAAGCAGCCTGATGTGACGGTTCATCGATGAGTTTACTGATTGATGAGTGTTGAGAAAGTTTGCAAAACTCCTTGACGCGAAACGGGAAATGCGTAGAATACGCAGCCCTAGCCAACTGGAAGCGTTCGGCGCTCAGTGTGGTACTCACCTTCTCTTATGAGGTTGAGTTGCTCTTTAACAAGATAAAACAAGAAATCTGTGTGGACACTCACAGGTGTTGAGTTAATCGAAACTGCTTAACCTTCGGGTTGGCAGTCAAAAATTTAAATCAATGTAACAATGAGTGTTCATAGTAATATGTACAGTTTGTTTCTGCTTTTAAGTGGGAACAAAAAATCAGAATTCATTGAGCCGCTGAAGTCGCAAGACGGAAGCAACAAAACTTTAATTGAAGAGTTTGATCATGGCTCAGATTGAACGCTGGCGGCAGGCCTAACACATGCAAGTCG
>NZ_JAHKQZ010000017.1:0-131442 GCF_019345585.1 Shewanella sp. NKUCC05_KAH | reverse complement strand
GGCATGATTACCCCATATCAGCAGATAATTTGCTTTGTGCTGCGAAGAAACTAGCTGAACTCTCATTAATTCATGGTTGTTGGGGTTATGAATTATGAGGGGATCCTACAGGGTTGAGCATCCTGGGACTTGAACATTCCCTATTTAACTGCCAGTTCGCCTTCCATGGCTCTCGTTCATAAACTTAGAAACCCTAGGTTTCTATTCACCGAGTCACTGGAATGCAAGTGCTTGATAACATGCCTAACCTTTATCGTTTCATACTGAGTGGCAATAAGTATCTGGTACTTCGGCCACCGGCGTCGGCTTTAACTAAAAAGTGCTGTTCGACCATTTGCGCAAGATGACGGGTGGCGGTGGCGCGACTCACCTTAGCGACTTTTTGATACTGGCTACTATTAATCCCTAACTCAAAATCGCCGTCTAACATGCGATTAAGTACTTTGGCTTGCTCTTGACTCAATAAAGATTGGTCGACACTTTGCCAATACTGAGTTTTCGACAGCGTTCTGCTCACATCTGCCATCGCATTGAGTAAGCAATCATTGAGGGTCTCAAAAAACCATACTAACCAAGGAGTAATATCTACATCCCCCCTTTGAGTGGACTCTAAAATGTCATAGTAAGTTTGGCGACGGGCAAGAATACTGACCGACATAGCGTAAAAACGAATCGAGCGTTTCTCCGCTTGCGCCAGAGCTAAATCAGTCAATAAGCGCGCGATGCGCCCATTACCATCATCAAGTGGATGAAGAGTAACAAACCAAAGATGTGTTATCGCCGCACGGATAAGCGGATCTAAAACCTGCGCTTGCCGTGATGCATTAAACCATTCGATAAACTGTGACAGTTCAGCATCCAAGGCTGCTCTAGAAGGTGCCTCAAAATGCACTGTTGGTTTATCAATCCGGCCAGAGACAACCTGCATAGGTGTATCGCCACGCAGCGCTCCGCCAATAACAGGGTTAAACAGCGTATAACCCTGGGGAAATAACTGTTTATGCCAACCTAATATCCGCTCAAGGGTTAACTCTGTATCTAAATTTTTTAAGGCATCGAGCATAATGTCAGCCAAACCATCGGTTTGTGCTGTTGTCGGATACGGTTTATCTTCAGTCACGCCGAGTTTTTTAGCCAAGGATGAGCGCACCGAGGCTGCATTGAGCTTTTCACCTTCGATGGCACTGGAATGGATAATGTTAGCGAGTAAGGTGTCGAGTGCAGCGTCTGAAGTTAATAAGCTATCGTCGTGACTTAGCATTTGCTTGCCAAGCAACTGGCCCTGATTGAAATAGACCTGACGCAGCAAGGCATCAATGCTGCTGGTGTTCCAATGAAACTTAGGCCAATCGGCTTGCTGCCAAATCCACATATCTACCCCATGAGTCGAATAACAAGCCTATTCTACTCACATAATGAGGCGATTAACAAATGTATTCGCCTCACTTTATGAGTCGAATAGCGCTAATAATCGCCTCATCAATACCAACATGGCTATGCAATGCAGAGAAATGAGCCTTGTTGGTAATCCGAAATCTCGTTTCTAAGCCTTGCGGTCATCCACTTGCTATTATTGTGCAGCTACAGTGCAGTTATCATACAATACGGTGCGCCTTTACTGGGTGCATTGCAGTGGTGCGTGACTTTTATGTATAGCCACCGACAAATATGTATAGTCACCGACAAAGCCTTCGCGCTGAGATATACTGCCGCCGCTGATTTGACACGCCAATGTGAAACGCCGAGGTGAAAACTTACGGCTTTACCGCACCGCTGACACACATTCTGAGCCTAACCTATGCCTGATAACGCCAACAATTCACCAACTTCTACTCACGTACAATGTACTGCTAATACACAGCGTATCGGCAATGTTCAACCTACTGGTAATTCACAGATTGCTACGCCAGATGCAATGTACCCAGTCCAGTCGAATGCGCTCAGTGACGAACAGATAAAGGTGAAAAAGCAGAAGGTCTTTATCATAGGTTTGCCACGCACGGGCACCACGAGTGTGAGTGTGGCGTTGTTGGAGCAAGGGCTAAAAGTGGCACACATGGCCTTTACTAAGCAGGCGTTTATGCTGGCCGATGCAGTGTCTGACACGCCTTGTTTCAGCGATTATCAGCAGTTGGATTTATTATTTCCCGAGGCAGTGTTTGTCTATCTCGACCGCGATATCAATACTTGGTTGCCTTCGATGCAGATGTTACTTGGTAAAATGGCGCCCCATTTGGATGAAAAAACGGGCCGCTTTCATCCAATATTAAAGCGCAGTTTTAGGCATACTTTCGCCATAGATAAAGTGGCGGAACCTGCCAGCAGTGAGCACTTAATTGCTTGTTATCAAAAGCATCAGCAAGAAGTGTTCGCTTACTTTAGTGGGCGGGAAGACTTTATTTCAATTGATGTTAGCCATGCGGGAAGCTTGAGTCAGTTACTGCAATTTTTGGGAATGGAAGCAAACGCGAAGAATAGCGATGTTACATTAGGTTTAAGCGAGCCACTGAGTTTCCCTAAACTTAACGTGGGCCGCAACGTGGCAAGTTGGGGCGAATATAAACACCCCAACAAGGTCAACACCAATAGCGCAGGCCCACAAAGCCGTAAGTTTTTCGACTACACGCTTTAACAATGCATTGGATCAGTACACAGATACCAATGTACAGATATCCAAGCGCTGAATTAGAAATTAGCTTTAAGCACAGCCTCTTGGTCGAGCAAGCTTTGGTACAAGGTAAACTGGTTGGCGGCGCGGTCTAAATTATGGCCTTCGCGGTGGATATGGAAATACACATCACCGTTAAGATAATCCGTTAAAAAACGCACACCTATCATCAAACAAATCACCCGAGCACCGAGCCACAGACTGCGCTTTTCGTCTTCCGTTAAAACGTCACCCAACTCGCTCAAGTAGCCACGGCAAATCGCGGCGAAGATGTCTTGACGCACTTGGACTTTATCCAAGGCCGTAGAGTCTTCCTCCTCTGGCGAGCAGAAAGTGCGTACCATGTCGCCGAAGTCATACATAAGATGACCTTTCATGCAGGTATCTAAATCGATAATCGCCATGCTGGACATATCACGTTTATCAAAAAGCATGTTATTGATTTTAGTGTCGTTATGACAAATTCGTAGCGGCAGCTTTGGCGATATTTCTGCAAGTTCATCCAGCAAAGCCTGCTGAGATAACGCGTAATCAACCCAATGACGGCAGAGCGCTAAGCGATGTTGACTATCGAGTTCAGCGGCCTGCTTTAGTAAGGCCATGCGTCCCGGTAGATGGTGAAATTGAGGGATCACATCTTCAAGCTCTGTCGCATCAAAATCACTCAAGGCTGAGGCAAAATGCCCAAAGGCCTTAGCCGCCATTTCCGCTTCTTGTTCCGACTTAACCACTTCAATGCTGAGACTATGAGGCAAGTAACTGATCGCACGCCAAAATCCTTGCTCGCCTAAATCGATAGCCAGCTCACCCTCTTGGGTTAAACATGGGCTAACGACTTTAAGGCCGTATTGTTGCTGTAATGACTTAGCGCATAAATGATGGCTAATTTTATCGGCATTGCAGACCAAAGCGTTGGGTGTTTTAAATACCTCAGTGTTAATTCGCTGCAATACCAATTCGCCCGCAGGCCATCGCACTAAAAGGGTGTCATTGATGTGGCCATTACCGAGGGCAGAAATTTTCGCCTCGGCAGATTCAATACCAAAATGAGGCAACACTGACTGCCTGATGAGTTTAATCACTCAATAACTCCGTTAATTTTTGTTTTACCCAGACAGTGTCCTGCGGATAAGTCACGCCAAGCCATGGCTCACAGGCAACATCGACATACACAGGCAAACCTTGCTCAATTCCCGCTTGTACTATGGCGGGTAAATAGCATTCAGACTTAGGTTGTTGACCCTGTTGCCCGATAAATTCGGTTAATTCACGTTTAATAACATCAAATATGTTTGGGGAGAAGCCCCAGCATGTCATAGAGACCAAGGACTGCGCCGGCAAATTAGCATGACCCTGCGGGCCATCACCCATTAAGTGGCCAGCTTGCTCGGCGATATTGAGCCATTCGGCGACCGATTTAAGCAGACCATTTTCAACCTGACACAGACCACGGTTAACACCACCGTGTTCCGACAACGTGAGTTCTATGGGATAGGCCACCATCATCCACTCAGTTGGCCTCATGCTTAAGCCTTTGGCTAAGGAAGCAAAAGCGCTATCACCATAAAAATCATCTGCATTGATAACGGCAATTGGCCCTTTAACAAGATGGCGCGCACTCCAGAGTGCATGGGCCGTGCCCCAAGGTTTAAGCCTGTGACTAAGATCCGCCAACTGCGCCGCGTCGGGTAAATCCGTTAAGACTTGATAGCAAAAATGATATTCAAAATCGGCTGGCAAAAATCGTGTCAGGATCTCAGTTAATTCACTTTCTAATTCTGGGCGGATCACCAGCACAGCACGCTGAAAACCACTGCGAATGGCCGACATGATTGATAGCACCAACATGGGTTCACCCGCGGGGCCGAGTGCCGCCAATTGCTTCTCGCCGCCGAAACGACTACCTAGCCCCGCAGCCATAATGACTAAGGTCAATTCTGTATTCATGCTGGATTGATATATTCAGTTCAAATTTAAAGGTGTTTCCCCAAACCGCAGCGACCTAAACAACCTAAAGTACGGTTTGAGAAAAAGAGGAGCAAAAGTGTAATCTACCCCTCTAATTGTGACTAGCATTTAAGCAGAATTTTTATCGACTTAGCTGCAGACTTTTTTAACGAGCAATATAATCGCCAAAGGTGCGATTTTGTTCCAATATCGCTTGGCTGCCCTTAAGACTGAACTTATAACCACACAGGCTAATATTACCTCGACGAGCGAGATCAATAATGATGGCCTGAGTGTCGAGTGGCGAGAATCGCGCCTCTGAAGCGGAATCCGCTTTCAGATCCACAGTCACAGGACGATAGTCAGTGCCATTGTTAAAGGATAAGACGCTGCAAGTTTTATCTCCCTTTGCCGTCGCTAAGGACCACAGGTTTTGTGCTTTACCTTTCTCACCGAGCCAACGCATGATCAAGATGTCATCCTCCAGCGCCACAGAAAAACCGTCCGGTAACGCGAGCGTCACCCGCTCACCCGCATAGGGCGCAATCGCGTTAACCGTGACAACTTCTGCACCATCACCCGTCTCTGCGTCACCATTTGGCCAAAGTCCCCACACCAAGGCAATCAAGAGCACCACGCCACAGCCAATTCCTGCTGGGCGCCAATAACGGCGTTCCACTTTCGGCAGTTTAATCTTAGGCAACACCAAGAAACGCTTTAGTGGCGCCAAAAACTCAAATAAACCGCGAAATAGCTCAGTCATCGAACCAGAATCTTTTGCTTCGGCGCGGCGCTGACGCACTTCTTCGGCATGATCTCTATCGTTAAAGCTGTCAGGCTCGTCATCTTCTTCGGCGGTAAAACGCCAACCGGGTTCAGCACTACGCTCGGCAGGATCTAATTGCGCCGCAGTAAAGTCGACATGTTTCAAATCAACATTGTCCACATCGACATCGACCAACTCAATGTGGGTCTGTTCAACGCGGCTAGTATTAGCAGGACGAAAATCCGCATGGCTGTCTGGTATCACAAAATCGGCAGGATTCTGCGTCATTCGAGTTAACGCATCAAAGCGCAGCTCATCTTGACGCAACGCCTCTCGCTCTGCCTCCGCCGCGCTAACACTCGGCTCAACCCTCGGCGATGTTAAAACAGATTCAACATGGGTCGATAAATCGACCTCTGGCTCAGACACAGTCTCAGCGCTAATGGTTTGGGCATGAAGCTGCTCAACATGCGGCTCATGCCTTTCAGCTTGAGGTTGTGCTTGAATATGAGAGGTAGATTTTGCCGATTGTCTTACGGCAACGTCTTGAGCAACAATAGGTTTAGGGTCAATGATGTTAGGATCTATGGCAGTTTTAGATGCCATGGCTTTAGGGTCTATAGTTTTAGGATCTACGATTTTAGGATCTATGGTTTTAGGTGCGATGGTTTTAGGAACGATAGTCGGTTCCACACGGCGCCTAGGCATTGCCTGTGATGTTGGTGCATCCAGCTCAGGACCGAAATAACCGTAGCGATAATCCACTATCGTTGGTGCAGGAAAGCGCCAGCCCCAAAATGTCAGTCCCGCGGCTAACACTAAACTCAATCCAATTAAGGCAATATGCACACCGGCCGCTAACAGGCCGATGAAAATTATTAACGGCAATAGAAATACGCCAATCAAGCCTTTTGACTTATCGGCATCGGCCAAACGACGCAAACTGGTGAGCCCTAATAAAGGTAGACCCAACAATGCCAGCAAATACATCAGAAAATTAGCCCCAAAAGCAGCGGCGGCAAATGCAATACAGACGTAAACGCCAACACTAATTGCGACAAAACGGGGACGAGAATCACGCCCGTGAAGGCAGAAAAGAGATTTTAACAGCACGACCCTTCCTTTATTGTTGTAAAAACGAGATACAAAAAGACACTCATTGCCTTATTCGCACGAGCGTAACCAATTTACCCGCAATTGTCAGTGCCTACGACCCAAGTCGGATAAAAATGCACATAATATCGAAGTAAATCTAAAATAGGCTTAAATTGCCAGCCAACAAGCCCTAGTATTTCTATGGTCAAAATCGGTATAATGCTCGGCTTTCTGGGCCCTTCTTGCGTTAACCCATTGGATATTTAGCTCATGACCGCACGCGGAAATTTATTTATTGTGTCGGCGCCAAGTGGCGCAGGTAAATCCTCGTTGATTTCAGCCTTGCTTAAAGACAAGCCAGCCGACATGCAGGTTTCGGTATCTCATACCACCCGCGCACCACGCCCAGGTGAAGTTGATGGTCAACACTATCACTTCGTTAATGTTGAGCAATTCAAAGCCTTAATTGCTGAAAATGCCTTTTTTGAATGGGCAGAAGTGTTCGGCAATTACTATGGTACCTCGCGCCATGTGATCGAGCATACGCTCACCCAAGGTATCGATGTTTTCCTCGATATCGACTGGCAAGGTGCCGAACAAGTTAAAGCCGTGATGCCAGAAGCCGTTGGTGTGTTTATTCTACCACCCTCTAAAGCCGAGCTAGAACGCCGCCTCACTGGTCGCGGACAAGACAGTAGCGATGTTATCGCCAGCCGTATGGCACAAGCCGTATCGGAAATGTCCCACTATAAAGAATATGATTTTATTATCGTCAACGACGATTTTGACACTGCCTTAGCCGATTTGCGTGCCATCATTCGCAGTCAGCGCTTAACAGGTGCTAGTCAGATCCACGCGCAAAATGATATGCTTCACGATCTGTTGGCAGGATAGCTGTCATAGTGTACAATTTTGCGTCATTTTTTCCCTAGATAAACTGGAGTTTCAACACATGGCTCGCGTAACTGTAGAAGACGCCGTAGAACAAATCGGCAACCGTTTTGATATGATCTTGGTTGCGGCGCGTCGTGCTCGCCAAATCGCCGTGCAGGGTAAAGACCCTATGGTTGAAGAGATGAACGACAAACCCACGGTTATCGCCCTGCGTGAAATCGAACTAGGTTTAGTTAACGCTCACACCTTAGATGCAGATGAGCGTCAAACGGTGCGTGAACGTGAAGCCGCTGAAATTGCAGCGGTTGCAGCCATTGCTGAAGGTCGTTCATTATAGTTTTTGAGTAAAAACCTATTTAGGTAAAAGGAGAGCTGCCACTTGTATCTGTTTGAAGGTCTAAAGGAGTCTGCTTCCGGTTACTTAGAACCTGAACAGGTAGAATTGCTCAAGCAGGCGTACCAGATTGCGCGCGATGCCCACGAAGGGCAAATGCGCACGAGTGGCGAACCTTATATTACTCATCCGGTTGCGGTTGCCCGCATCCTTGCTGACATGCGTCTTGATCATGAGACGCTGATGGCAGCACTGCTCCACGACACCATCGAAGATACCCATGTCACCAAAGACGATTTAGCCGAACTATTCGGTGTCGCGGTGGCCGAACTCGTCGAAGGCGTGTCAAAACTCGATAAGCTTAAATTTCGCGACAAGAAAGAAGCCCAGGCTGAAAACTTCCGTAAAATGATGATGGCGATGACGCAGGATATCCGCGTTATCCTCATCAAGCTTGCCGATAGAACCCACAACATGCGTACCTTAGGCGCACTGCGTCCCGACAAACGTCGCCGTATCGCCCGCGAAACCTTAGAAATCTACGCACCTATCGCTAACCGTCTTGGTATCCATAACATCAAGACTGAGTTAGAAGACTTAGGTTTCCAAGCTTATTATCCAATGCGATATCGGGTGCTTAAAGAAGTCGTTAAAGCCGCCCGTGGCAATCGCAAAGAATTGATCCAAGGCATTGAAGCCGCTGTGTATACGCGCTTAAACGATGCGGGTATTCCGGGAAAAGTCAAAGGTCGCGAGAAAAACCTCTACTCCATCTATAACAAGATGCAGAGTAAAGAGCTGCAATTCCAAGAAGTGATGGATATCTACGCCTTTAGGGTGATAGTCGATTCCATCGACACTTGTTATCGCGTACTCGGCGCCATGCATGGACTGTATAAACCCCGCCCCGGTCGTTTCAAAGATTATATCGCTATCCCTAAAGCCAACGGTTATCAGTCTCTCCATACCTCTTTATTTGGTCCACACGGCGTGCCCGTTGAGATCCAAATTCGTACCGAAGATATGGACCAGATGGCCGACAAAGGGGTAGCTGCACACTGGGCCTACAAAGGCGGTGCGCAAACAGGCCAAGGCACGACGACTCAAGTGCGTGCCCGTAAGTGGATGCAAAGCTTGTTGGAGTTACAACAAAGCGCTAGCACCTCATTCGAATTCGTTGAAAACGTGAAGACGGAACTCTTCCCTGAAGAGATTTATGTGTTCACCCCTGAAGGTCGCATTCTGGAATTACCCGTCAATGCCACCGCGGTAGACTTTGCCTACGAAGTGCATACGGACGTAGGTAATACTTGCGTCGGCGCCCGTGTTAACCGCCAAGCGTATCCGCTTAGCCAACCGTTAATTTCAGGTCAAACCGTTGAAATCATTACCGCTAAAGGCGCCCGTCCTAATGCCGCGTGGCTGAACTTTGTGGTAACCGGTAAAGCTCGCGCTAAAATCCGCCAAGTGCTGAAAAGCCTTAAAGGTGATGATGCGATTGCACTCGGTCGCCGCCTGCTCAACCATGCGCTAGGCAAAACCAAACTCGACAGCATTGCGCCTGAGCAGATAGAAAAAGTGATCCGCGATACTAAACATACGACGCTCGATTCACTGCTCGCCGATATCGGCCTTGGCAATGCCATGAGTATTGTTATCGCCCAGCGTTTGATTGGCGATAATCTTGAGAATCAAGAAAGTCGCGACGGCCACATGATGCCAATTCGTGGCGCCGAAGGCATGCTCGTTACCTTCGCTAACTGTTGCCGCCCCATCCCAGGTGATGCCGTGATAGCGCACGTGAGCCAAGGTAAGGGCTTAGTGGTACACATGGAGAACTGCGCCAATATTCGTGGTTATCAAGGCGAGCCAGACAAGTATATTCCCGTACAATGGGATAATGTTGAAGGCGTTGATTACCAAGCCAATCTGCGGGTCGAAATCGTTAACCACCAAGGTGCACTGGCAAAGATCACCTCGATCATTGCCGCCGAAGGTTCAAACATTCACAACCTCAGCACTGAAGAACGTGATGGTCGCGTGTATTTGATCAACCTGCGGATTTCGGTGAAAGACAGGATCCATTTAGCCAACGTGATGCGCCGAATTAGGGTACTGCCCGAAGTACTGCGCACGTCCCGTAATCGTTAATTAACTCAACACTAGAGAGAGCGTCATGGCAGAAAAAATCATCATAGCGACCGAAAACGCCCCAGCGGCCATAGGCACGTATTCACAAGCGGTTAAAGTCGGCAGCACAGTGTATTTATCTGGCCAGATACCGCTCGTGCCAAGCACAATGCAAATTGTCAGCGATGATTTTGAAGCGCAAGTCGTGCAAGTATTTGAAAACCTGACGGCGGTTTGTACTGCTGCGGGTGGTTCAATCAACGATATCGTTAAGCTCAACATCTTCCTGATTGATTTAAGCCACTTCGCTAAAGTAAATGAAATCATGAGCCGTTACTTCAGCCAGCCATACCCAGCCCGTGCTGCTATCGGCGTGAAGCAATTGCCGAAGGATTCTCAAGTTGAAATGGACGGCGTGATGGAGCTGTAAGCGCTAGCATTTCACCTTCTATAAACGAAAAGGCGCTACGGCGCTTTTTTTGTTGCCAACACAATCCCCCCGCTTGCCACTCTCTTCATCTTGCTTTCATACCAATCACATTAAATATCTAATCAGTTCAGAGCCTCACAGGCATTTCAATCCAAGGCGCATTGACGCAGAAATGGTTATTCCCTTTTAAGTCAATGCAACACCGGAATGGGATGCCTGTGTGGCTCCCGAAGGGCGGCTGATGTTCACTACATGGCAACGCGCTTTATACTGCGTTTAAGGCTTTCGACAGAGCACCACTATGCCTTCAAGCCTTCGCCTTGTCTAAAGCGCGTTGAACTCCCGCTGAATGAACAGATATTTAATACGATTGGTATAACACTCAACTTGTAGGCTTTGCGCTCCATTCTCATATTTTACAATCTTGTAAACTATTTGCGCGAGCTCACAAAACTCGCCATACTGGGTACAGCCAAAAGAACAATAAATAACAGGGAATTGCCAATGGATACAGCGATTAAGACGCCAATTGAAATGCTGGCGCACTGGGCTAATACTCAGGGGGACCAAGTCTATTTACGCCAACCGATCAAGGGTCAATTCCTTGATTTTACTTGGGCTGAAGTTCAAGAAAAAGTTCAACAACTTGCCGGAGCCTTACATCACTTAGGCTTAGAGCGTGGTGATAAAATTGCCGTTCTCTCTAAAAACTGTGCCGAATGGTTTATCACCGACCTCGCGTTGATGCACGGCGGCTATGTCAGCGTACCTATTTACCCTACCGCCAACACAGATACTATTCGCTATGTGCTGCAACACAGTGGTGCAAAAGCCATTTTTCTCGGCAAGCTTGACCATTGGGCAGACCAAGAGGCTGGTGTCGGCGGCGAGCTACTACGCCTTGCCATGCCCTATGATACGATGCCAGCCCAATATCAATGGGAACAGTTGCTTAAGCTAGGATACCCCTTAGTTAACGCCCCGCTGCCTACTCCAGACCAAGTGATGACACTCATCTATACCTCTGGCTCGACTGGCCAACCTAAAGGCGCGATTCAAACCTTCGCCAGCTATGGCTGGACTTGCCAAGCGGTAGTGCGTGACCTGCGCACCGATGGCGACGATAGACTTTTATCCTATTTACCCTTAGCCCACATCACAGAGCGCGTTGCGATTGAAGGATCATCCTTCTACTCAGGTAGTGTGGTGGCTTTCGTTGAAAGTCTCGACTCCTTCGTTGTCGATGTTCAACGGGCAAAACCAACGGTATTCTTCTCGGTACCACGGTTATGGAGCCTGTTTCAGAAAAACATTATCGACAAAATTGGGGTCAGTAAACTTAATCTATTGCTGAAAATCCCACTGCTTAGCAGCTTTGTGAAATACAAAATCCATAAGGGTTTAGGTTTGAACCATTGTCGTCTACTCGGCTCTGGCTCGGCGCCTATTCCGCCATCACTGATCCACTGGTATCAC
Source organism: Shewanella sp. NKUCC05_KAH (assembly GCF_019345585.1). Classification (NCBI taxonomy): domain Bacteria; kingdom Pseudomonadati; phylum Pseudomonadota; class Gammaproteobacteria; order Alteromonadales; family Shewanellaceae; genus Shewanella; species Shewanella sp. NKUCC05_KAH. The sequence continues at coordinate 119,702 of NZ_JAHKQZ010000017.1, read as the reverse complement.
AGTATTGGTCTTAATATCTGCGAAGCTTGGGGTATGACAGAAAACTGTGCCTATTCGATCATCAACTATCCTTTTGATGCGCGTAAAATTGGTACTGTTGGCCGCCCAGTTGAGGATTGCCAGATCCGCCAAGGCGAGGATGGTGAGCTACTGCTCAAGAGTCCGGGATTAATGACAGCTTATTATCTGCAGCCTGAAGCTACTGCAGCGGCATTCGATGCTGATGGTTTCTTCCACACAGGCGATCTCTGCTCAATTGATGCCGATGGTTGTGTCACTATTACTGGCCGAGTGAAAGACAACTTTAAAACCGCCAAGGGTAAATATGTAGCGCCCGTGCCTATCGAACGTAAATTGGCGCAGGATCCCCATGTTGAACTGATCTGCGTGATTGGCTCTGGTCTGCCACATCCCGTCGCACTAGTGCAGTTATCCGAAGGGGCAAATCTACAAGCCCGCGAAGAAGTCCGCTCCTCACTCAAAGCGACACTCGATAGCGTTAATCCGCACTTAGAGTCACACGAACATGTCGATGCGATTGTCGTGGTCAGTGATCCTTGGACGATTGAAAATGATGCGCTCACACCTACCCTCAAAATCAAACGCCATGTGCTTGAAAAAGCCTTTAGCGAACGAGTTGACGGCATTCGTGGCGCCCAAGTCCGCTGGGAAGATGAATTAACTCAAAAATAACTAGGCCAAACAATCAGTTGGCGAGTATGGTCATCAGCTAAAACTAAGCACGCCTAGGGTGTGCTTTTTTATGACATATTCTGTCAAAATCCGATAAAACCACGTATCATGTGCGCCAGTCGGCCAAGGGGCAATTCCCTTGTACTTTTCCATTCAATATTAGGTTTAACAGAGTCTAACGATGCTAATTACACTATCGATTATTGGCGGTTTTATTATTTTAACCTTAGGCGCAGAAGCCCTAGTTCGTGGCGCGAGTTCAATCGCTCTACGTTTAGGTATTACGCCACTTATCATAGGCTTAACTATTGTAGCCTTTGGTACTAGCGCACCAGAACTTGCTGTGAGTGTAAAGTCTGCTCTAGCAGGAAACAGCGGTATCGCCTTAGGTAACGTTATTGGCTCTAACATTGCTAACATAGGTTTGATTTTAGCCATCACCGCACTTATCCGCCCTATTCAAGTGCAATCTCAAGTCGTAAAGCGTGATATCCCTTTGATGATATTGGCTTCTATGTTGTTCTGGGCACTCTTGTTAGATGGCGAGCTCAGCCTAATTGACGGTGTGATATTGCTGTCACTACTGTTCGGTTATTTAGCCTTTAGTTACATCAGCTCGAAAAATGGTAATGAAGAGGAAGAGATTGAAGCAGGTCCAAATAATCCGCTACTTTCAGCCCTATTTATCTTAGTCGGTATTGGTATGTTAGTCGGTGGCGGTATTTTGTTTGTCAACGGCGCAGTAGATTTAGCCAAGACCTTCGGTATCAGTGAAGTCATTATCGGCTTAACGATCGTGGCGATTGGTACCAGTATGCCAGAGTTAGTAACTTCTGTTCTCGCGGCACTGAAAGGTCAGAGTGACATAGCCATAGGTAACGTTGTCGGTTCTAACATATTCAATATTTTGGGTATTTTAGGTATTACTGCAATAGTACAGCCAGTATCATCACTTGGCTTCCAACCCTTTGATTTCATCGTGATGTTGGCATTTGCCATCATGATTTTACCTTTCGCTTGGACAGGATTTCGTATTGGCCGCCGCGAAGGTTCAGTATTACTACTGTGCTACTTAGGTTACTTGGGCTACCTAATAAACCAAGCGAGCACTCAAGCTGTGGTATAACACTTAGCTGCTCATTTACGATAAAAAAACACCGGAGCCTCTCCGGTGTTTTGCTCTCTAGGTATTGCAGTCCTTTATTCATCACGCACCTTCTTTAAAGCACACCTCATAAAAAATATAAGCACACAACTCAACTGATGACATTTGTCATGCCAAAGCCATGACCTTTGTGTCTGCACTTCTTCTATCGAATTTCTGATAATGAGCCCGTACCCAAACATTGGGAAACTCACTCAATAAGGAAATACCATGAAAACATTACTCCTCGCCTCCAGCTTTGTGCTTATCAGTACTCACTCGTTTGCAGCAACGCCATCAAACACTAGCATCACCAACGTAGACGCGGCCTCGAATGCGATGAATCTAACGCAATTACAACAACTGAGCGGCAGCACTCAAGATTATGATAAAGCCTATGCGAACTATCGCTTAGCCATCAGTGCCAATGTAATGGGGCAGAAAACACTCGCTAGCAGCGCACTGAGTGCAGCGCAAACCACATTAGAAGCACTCGAAACCAGCCAAGCGAATGCAGAATCCCTCGCGCTATTATCGTCGGTTTATGGCATGCAAATCGCCTTAGACAATAGCAAAGGTGCAACGCTCGGCATGAAATCCGCCAAGGCGATTGCCGGTGCCGAACAATTAGAACCACAAAATCCACGGGTAGCGCTTGTTAAAGCCATCGCCGCCTATAACACGCCAGCCATATTTGGCGGCAGCATGCAAAATGCTAAGACCTTAGCCACTACAGCCATAGAAAGATTCGCCCAGCCTTGCGACAACATTTGCTGGGGTGAAGCCGAAGCCTACACGTGGCGCGGGCTCGCTAAACAGGAATTAGGCGATAGCCAAGGCGCGATTGAAGATTGGCAACAAGCGATCAAAGTACAAGCAGATTACGGTTGGGCAAAATTTTTGCTTCAAAAAAATCAGCAATTAAGTACAAAATAGACAAAGTTGTTAACGGGGATCTATGGCGCTGACGATAGCGCCAATCCCTAAAAAGAATAAATTAAAACAAGATGCCATCGGTGGGCATTCAACAACCAACTCAGTGACACAGAGGCATCATGATAAGCACTCCCCTTCAGCTCGAACGAAAACTTGCTTGGGTGTATTTGATAAACTTAGTGTTTTATCTGATCCCACTTGCCATAAATCCCTATCCAAGTTGGAAAATCGCCCTCAGTTTTGCTGTGTTAATCCCTTTTATTGCCAGTTATTTTTGGACTTATAAGTGCAATAGCCGTAGCGCCTATCTGCCCATTCTCATTATGGTGGCCATAGCAATAGCGATCACACCAATCAACCCAGGCTCTATCTCGCTATTTACCTTTGCCGCTTTCTTCATTGGCTTTTTTTATCCTCTCCGGACCTGTCTGTTGGCTATTACAGCACTCATCGGCCTGTTGTTTGCCCTCAATGAGATTTACCACTTTAACAGTTACTACTTTCCGCTTTACGGCTCGGGATTAGTGCTCGGCGTGGGCATGTTTGGTGTCGCCGAACGCAGACGTTATCGGCATAAATTGAAAGAACAGCAAAGTGCCCAAGAAATTACCACCTTGGCCACTATGCTTGAGCGTGAACGTATCGCGCGGGATCTACACGACATTATGGGGCATAGCCTTTCTTCCATCGCCCTTAAGGCTGAGCTAGCCGAAAAGCTTATCGCAAAACAAGAATATGAACTCGCATCAACCCAATTGATTGAGCTAGGACAAATTGCGAGGGAAAGTTTAAGCCAGATCCGCCACACAGTGTCAGACTACAAACACAAGGGCCTAGAGAGTTGCGTGACGCAGCTTTGTAAATCCTTAAGGGATAAAGGCTTAAGTGTCGAGCTCAGTGGTGAGCTACCCAAGCTAGGTGCAAGCACAGAAAGCCAACTGAGTTTGATCCTCACCGAACTTATTAATAATATTCTCCGCCATAGCGGTGCAAGTGAATGCTCTATCCACTTTTCTAAGCAATCAGACCGCCTGCTGCTCGAAGTCAAAGACAATGCCGCGGCCAAACCTTTTATAGAGGGTAATGGCCTCACAGGTATACGCGAGCGTCTCGACAGTTTAGGTGGCAGCTTGAGCTATAATCTCGAACAGGGATATACCTTTACCGTCAGTTTACCTTTGCAGGGAGCAACACATTAATGAAGATTTTATTGGCGGAAGATCAAGCTATGGTGCGAGGAGCACTCGCCGCACTCCTTACGCTTGCAGGGGGTTTTAGTATCACCCAAGCGAGTGACGGCGACGAAGCTCTAAGCTTACTCAAACAGCAAAGCTTTGATCTCTTGCTAACGGATATCGAAATGCCCGGCCGCACAGGCTTAGAGCTGGCCACATGGTTAAAGGAGCAACATAGCCAAACCAAGATAGTGGTCATTACCACCTTCGGCCGTGCGGGCTATATTAAACGTGCCATCGAAGCGGGTGTGGGCGGCTTTCTGCTTAAAGATGCGCCCTCGGAAACCTTAGTCAACGCGATTCAACAAGTGATGGCGGGAAAACGAGTGATCGATCCTGAACTTGCGATGATGGCGATTGGCGATGTCGACCCACTCAACGACAAAGAACGCCGCGCTCTTCGCCTCGCTAGCGAAGGCAAATCCACCTCCGACATCGCCGAAACTCTTTTTATCGCCGAAGGGACTGTTCGCAACTACCTCTCAGAAGCCATAGCCAAACTCAATGCCAGCAATCGAATCGATGCAGCGCGCATCGCCAAACAAAAAGGCTGGTTGTAATAACACTCACAGTTAACCACGCTTTCAGCCTAACGATATCTTATCAACAATTTTGCAGCCTTAAGGTCGCAGAAAGATATTAGCTATGCTTCCAAACAAAATTTGATAACACCCTAATTCCCCTTGAGATTGCCTTAAGCTTATTCTCTGTTAATATATGTATAAATTCACAGTGATTGAGTGCTAACGACTTGCAGCAATTGGATCTTGTTCCGATCACCGACCTCAAAGGCGTCGCCAAAAAGGTCGCGGAGAAACTCGCAAAGCTCGGCATCACAACAGTACAAGATCTGCTGTTTCACTTACCCCTGCGCTACGAAGATAGAACCCAAATCTATCCCATTGCCGCCCTCAGCCTAGGCGGTTATGGCACTATAGAAGCTGAAATCCAATCGACACAAATCATCCAAGGCCGCAAGCGCATGCTGGTCTGCAATGTGCGCGACGATACGGGCAGCTTAAGCCTGCGCTTCTTTAACTTTTCCGTTGCTCAGCGTAATGCCATGCAAAATGGTTTGATCATCCGCGCCTACGGTGAAGTGCGCCGTGGTAGTCATCAAGCTGAGATAGTGCATCCAGAATATAAAGTGGTGTATCCCGGTGAAGATGTTCACCTGAGTGATACCCTAACGCCGATTTATCCCACGACTGAGGGCTTAAAACAGGCGAGTTGGCTAAAGCTGACGGAGCAAGCCTTGGTATTGCTGGAAGAGGGTGGCTTAACTGAGCTGCTGCCACCACAATTGCAACCTAACAACATCAGCCTTAAACAAGCGCTGCAGACGCTACATCGTCCTCCTGCGGGGATCTCTCAGTTCGATTTAGAGCTAGGCCAACACCCAGCCCAGCAACGACTCGTGCAGGAAGAATTACTCGCCCACAATCTCAGCATGTTACGCCTAAGGCAGCGCAGTAATTTAGATGCCGCTGTCACCATGCAGGCCACGGGGCAGTTGCTCAATCCCTTCCTCGCGGCTTTGCCCTTTAAGCCGACTGGCGCCCAGCAAAGAGTCGTGGCTGATATAGGCAAAGATTTAGAAAAACCGCACCCTATGATGCGCTTAGTGCAAGGGGATGTGGGCTCAGGTAAAACCTTAGTCGCGGCGATGGCGGCATTACAAGCGATTGAAAACGGGTATCAAGTTGCCATGATGGCACCGACCGAGTTATTGGCCGAGCAACATGCAACTAACTTTGCCGCTTGGTTTGAGCCACTCGGACTTAAAGTCGGTTGGCTGGCGGGAAAACTTAAAGGCAAGGCCAGAACCCAATCCCTTGCGGATATTGAATCCGGCGCAGCCCAAATGGTGATTGGCACCCATGCCATCTTCCAGCAGCATGTGGTCTTTAGCAAACTCGCGTTAATTATTATCGATGAGCAACACAGATTCGGCGTACACCAACGCTTAGGCCTGCGGGAAAAGGGCGTGAACCAAGGTTTCCACCCGCATCAATTGATCATGACAGCCACACCTATTCCCCGCACGCTGGCGATGACGGCCTATGCAGATCTCGACACGTCCATTATCGATGAACTGCCGCCGGGGCGAACTCCAGTGACCACTGTGGCGATTGCTGATTTACGCCGTAACGAAGTGCTTGAACGGGTGCGTAACGCCGTCATCAGCGACCAACGTCAGGCCTATTGGGTGTGTACTCTGATTGAAGAATCCGAAGTGCTCGAATGCCAAGCCGCCGAAGACACAGCCGAAGAACTGCGCCTCGCCCTGCCCGAGCTCAATATTGGCCTAGTGCATGGCAGATTGAAGAGCGCCGAGAAACAGCAAATCATGGCCGACTTTAAGGCAGGCATTATTCATCTACTGGTAGCGACAACCGTGATTGAAGTGGGCGTCGACGTACCTAATGCCAGCCTGATGATCATTGAAAACCCTGAACGTTTAGGTCTAGCACAGCTGCATCAACTGCGCGGACGAGTCGGTCGAGGCGCCATCGCAAGCCATTGTGTGTTACTCTACAAGGCGCCGTTGAGCCATACAGCCACCCAAAGACTGAGTGTACTCAGACAAAGCAATGATGGTTTCATCATAGCGCAGAAAGATTTAGAAATTCGTGGCCCAGGTGAAGTGCTTGGCACTAAGCAGACGGGACTGGCTGAGCTCAAAATTGCCGATCTGGTGCGCGATCAAGCTTTGATCCCACACATTCAGAAATTAGCGAGCCATGTAATGGCGCAAGCCCCCGAAAAGGTCGATGCAATTATTTTACGTTGGCTCGGGCACAGGCAGCACTATGTGCAGGCTTAAGCCGTAAATATAAAGGGTAAAGGACGAGGCGTAACATCTGCCTTTACTCGAAATAAATTGTTTATGTTCAGCTAAGCGCTATAGACAAGCGCATGGAAACTTGCAAAATGAACCTGCGGCCTTCAAATAGCCCGCTCTTGCACTTTAATGTTAGCTGCATGTATTCACCAAGTTACCTTGACACTCAAGCGAAGGATGTAAAATGCAAGTTAATCAAGATGATAGAATAACACCTCAAGAGACTTCTTCTAGCAGCAATCGCTTTGCGCTTTTTGCGATAGTGCTCGTCGTGCTACTTTCTGCCGGAGGATATTATTACTACAGCGGTGATTCTGACTCACCTAAACTCATTCCTAACGCCCCTATTGTATTGCCTGAAACACCGCCATCTGAACCTATGACGCTCGAAAGTGCGCCAGAGCCTGAAACCACAGAGACGACGCCTGCCGTTACAGAAACGAACACCAATAGCACTGAAACCACTGCAGTGGCAGAGCCTGAAGTTGTCGTAGAACCTGTGCCTGTGCTGGCTGAAAGTGATGCATTTGTGCAACAAAAAGCCCTCGCCATGATCAATAACAATGTGCTGAGTTCTTCGTTAGTGCAGCAAGATCTCGTCCGCCAATTTGTGGTATTCGTGGATAACCTAGCTCAGGGTGAATTAACCCGTAAAGTTAGCCCACTTAAAGGACCAGAGAAGCTGTTCTCAGTCTCAGAAATCACCAACAAAGTGTATTTAAATCCTGAGGGTTTCCACAGATACGATGCCTATGTTGACTCGATTGCCAAAATGGACGAACAGAGCTTAATCACAACTTACAAGCAACTGACGCCGCTCCTAGAGGAAGCATTTACCGAACTCGGCTACAGCAACGCCAAATTTAACGACAGAATGCTGCAAGCGATTAAAATGTTACTCGCAGCACCTATTATTGAAGATCCGATTGAGCTGAATTCAATTAGCGTTAACTATCAATTCGTTGACCCTAACTTAGAGGCACTACCCAGTGCACAAAAACTGTTGATCCGTATGGGTCCAGAAAATACTCGCAAGTTGAAAGTAGCGCTGCGTAAAATCGAGAATCAATTGTCGCAATAGGTTATCAAGCTCATGCCAAAAGGCGCTCAGTGCGCCTTTTTTCATTTTAACCTGTAAGTTAAAGCGTCTGCGCAATCAGATAGCCACTGCGATATTTGTTACTCAATGTCGAATAAGTGCTGCAAATCACAGCACTTGATCCCATTCCGTTAACCCGCACAATGCAAATGGCTTCATAAAAAGAAGGGGCATAGTGTAGAATGACCACGCTGTAGAGGGCATTTCGAGCGTCATTCTTCTAACGCGTATACTCCTCACTATGGTATGACAATCCATTAATGTTCTAACTTAATTAGGGATAACTAAGACAGCTTAAATTTAGTGTCGAGGCAAAGTAGTGCAACTAACATTCAGCATTCTCTCTTGGGGCGCTTGGGCCCCCCAATATCAGCACCATCAAAGTTGGCAAACTTGGTGCGAGAGTTCGGCTGAGCTCAATCTCGATACGCCACCACAGTCGGATACCACCGCTCCCGCACTCAAACAAATTCCCGCCATGCAGCGCCGCCGCTTTAGTCGCTTGACTAAGATGATGTTAGAGGTGAGTTTTCAGTGCGAAATGCCTGCAAATTGTCGCTCTATTTTTGCCTCGCGCCATGGAGAGTTGCAGCGCACCATTGGCCTGCTCGAAGACATTATCGCCAAACAGCCCTTATCGCCCTTAGGTTTTAGTCAGTCGGTGCACAACACCGCCAGCGGCATTTTTGGCATAGTGGCGGCCAATACCGCGCCTTCAACCTCAGTTGCGGCGGGCACAGAAACCCTGTCCCAAGCTATGGTCGAAGCCTTCGCCCAATTACATCAATCGCCAGAACCATTGTTATTGGTCTTCGGTGATGATCCAGTGCCTCCTGTGTACGATGAGTTTACCCAAGAATTTGAATTACCTTTGGCCCTAGGCCTACAACTCGCGCCCTTCGATACACCCGCTTCGGCCAAGCTCACGGTGAGCCGCATTTCTAAGGCAACAGCTTTAAATCCGCTGACCTATGGTGCATTTATCCACGCCCTAGCAACGGCGCAAAATATTTCAGGCTGCTTATCCCAATGGCATTGGAGACTTGAGCATGTTTGATGCAGCCCACAGCCATGACGCCGCTAAGGGCCATGAAGATTCAATGCTCAATGCCGCTTATACCTTGCCGGAAACTCGCCGCGAAGGGCTGAATTATGTGCCACGTTGGCTAGGTGGCGTGAGTTGTTATATCGCCTTTGGCTTAGGCGGCTTATTAAGCTCCCTGACCATTCTGCCGCTACTGCGTTTTTGGCCAGGCACACCAGAGGCGCGGATTATTCGGGTACAAAAGGCCGTGCATTTAATGTTCAAAGGCTTTGTCGCCATGCTCACTTGGGCAGGTGTGATTAAGGTCAGCAGCCACGATGCACAAAAATTACATGATACCAGAGGTGTTATCGTCATTGCCAACCACCCCAGTTTAGTCGATGTGGTGGTATTGATAAGTCTCATGCCCAATGCGGGCTGCATAGTCAAACAAGCTTTGTGGCGGAATCCATTTTTGCGGGGGGTGGTGTCCTGCGCGGGTTATATTCCCAATCGCGGCGCCGAATTGATGCTAGAGGATTGCCGCGAAGTGCTCGCAAGAGGCACCAATTTAATTATCTTCCCCGAGGGCACGCGTACGGTGGTCGGTGCGACCATTAACCACTTTGCCCGCGGCGCTGCCAATATCGCCTTAAGGGCCGAAGCGGATATTTTACCTGTGGTACTACGTACCAATGTCCGTGGTTTGACAAAGGAGCAACCTTGGTATGAAATCCCAAGGCAAACCATGGGAATGGCCGTTGAAATCGGCACAATCGTTTCTTACCAGAAGTACCAAGCGGCTTTAGGTGAGCATGCAAAAATGGCCCGGCAGCTGACGCGGGATCTTGAACATTACTATAAACAACAACTCGAAAATAATTATGAACTTAAACAATGAAATAAAGCAGTTAATCATCGACTGTCTCGATCTAGAAGACGTCAGCATTGATGATATTGAAACCGATGCGCCGCTATTTGGCGAAGGTTTAGGCTTAGATTCTATCGACGCCCTCGAGCTCGGCTTAGCCATCAAGAAAAAATTTGATGTCAAAATCGAAGCCAATTCGGATGCCACTAAGGCCCATTTCCACAGTGTTGCCAGCTTAGCTCGCTTTATCGAATCACAGCGTCCATAGGAGAGGAATATGCAAAATCGTGAACAAATCCTCGCTATGCTGACCACTATTTTAGTGGACGAATTCGAAATTGATGCCGAGGCGATTACGCCTGAGGCCAACCTGTATGAAGAGCTCGATCTCGACAGTATTGATGCAGTCGACTTAGTGATAAAACTGCAGCAACTGACAGGTAAAAAGATCCAACCCGATGAATTTAAATCAGTTCGCACAATCAACGATGTGATTAATGCTATCGAAGGTTTAGTTAAAACCTAATGCGAGCCTTGCTACAGGTCTTAACCGCCCTAACTTTGCTGGCCTACCCCGTTGCCGTGTATTTAGGGCTCAGTTACTTGCCTGCTGGCACCATAGCGCTCGTGCTGTGTTTATTGCTGATAGTGCGGCTAATGCTACAAAAGCAAAGGGTTAAGACATTAGTTTTACCACTATTGGTGGGGATTGTGCTCACGGCAGGCAGTTATCTTGCCAAGCGCAGTGATTGGCTGCTGTATTACCCAGTAGTGATAAATCTCACTATGCTGGCGCTGTTCAGTTATTCACTGCACACTGGCCCTAGCATGATCGAACGTTTAGCCCGTTTGAAAGAACCCGATTTACCGGATGAAGCCACTGGGTATCTTAAAAAAGTCACGCTACTTTGGTGCGGCTTATTTATCTTCAATGGCACTATGGCGGCTTACACCGCTGGCTTTACTAGCTTAGCAACCTGGACCTTGTATAACGGTTTGATTGCATACGTACTCATGGGACTGCTCCTCGGTGGGGAATGGTTATATCGCAGCTTTTGGTTGAAGAAAACATGACACAGCTACTCAAAAACTGGTTAACCCAAGGGCCCTTTGCCCAACAACTGATCAGCTTTAATCACCACGACATAGTCACGGGTGCATTATTTACCAATCAGGTGGCGTATTTTTACGAGCAACTGCTGGCCGCGCCAGAGAAAAAATGGCTGCTCGCGAGTGATACCAGCGATCTGTTTGCTGTGGGTTTATGTGCGGCGCTGTTAGCAGGCAAGGAAATTATCTTACCAGCCAACACCCAAACGGGCACGCTGAGCGAGTTAACCCACCAGTTTGAAGGCATATTGTCGGACAAGCCATTGTGTGAAAGTCAGGCCTTTATTCTACTGAGAAAAGAGCTGAGCCTACCGAGCAAACCTTGGCCAGCGAGCGAGGCTATCGGCGAACTTGTGCTATTTACCTCCGGCAGCAGTGGCGAACCTAAGGCGATCCGTAAAACACTTCAGCAATTAGACGTTGAAGTCTCAGTGCTCGAACATACCTTTGCCGAACATTTACCCCATTGCAGTGTGGTTTCAACGGTTTCCCACCAGCATATCTATGGCCTGTTATTCAAGATTTTGTGGCCACTCGCCGCCAGTCGGCCGTTTTTAAGCGAGCAGATTGAATACCCAGAAACCTTAAGCTATTACACAGCCTTACTGCCAAACCTATGTTTGATCAGTAGCCCTGCCCAGTTATCGCGTTTACCTAAGGCCTTAGAGCACGAGCGGCAGCTGCGCTCACCCAGCTTAGTGTTTAGCTCCGGCGGGCCATTAAGTTTTGCGGCGGCTCAGGGGATCAGCCAATGCTATGGCCATCTGCCCATCGAGATTTTTGGTAGCACAGAAACGGGCGGTATCGCCTATCGCCGTCAGCATGAGGCCGATGAACCTTGGCAAGTGTTTGACAGAATATCGATAGATCAAGACCCTAGCGACGGAGCCTTACTGCTTAAATCACCCTATTTAGCCGACGATGAATGGTTGCGCTGCGAAGATAAAATCGAACCGACCGAAAATGGCCAGTTTAGACTCAAGGGCCGACTCGATCGCATCGTTAAGATTGAAGAGAAACGCCTGTCACTGGCGCAAATGGAAACGCTGTTAGGCAGTCACGCCTATGTTGAGCAAGCGGCACTTGTCGTATTGCCGCAGTTTAAATCCCAACTGGGCGCGGTCGTGACCCTCTCCGCACTTGGCCGCAGTGTGCATCAAGAGCAGGGAAAACTCAGTATCAACAATGCGTTAAAAGCACATTTACTGACGCAATTTGAGCGAGTCACGCTGCCTCGCCGCTGGCGTTATCCCGATATTTTGCCGCTTAACACTCAGGGTAAGCGTGTCACTGCCCAGTTAGTCGAGTTATTTGACCATGATTAAATCGAGTTTACCGCCGATCCTGCATTCCAATATCGGCATGGATAACATTGAATTACGTCTGTTAGTGGCGGCCGACCTTGAATCTTTTAAGGGACATTTCCCCGAGCAAGCCGTACTGCCAGGCGTGACGCAATTAGATTGGGCGGTGCGTTTAGGCTGCCAATATTTCGGCTATTGCGAAGCCGTAGCCAACTTAGAAGTGCTTAAGTTTCAGCAACTCATACTGCCGGGGCAAGAAGTCACTTTGAGCATTAGCAACAATGTGGCTAAGGGGAAACTCACCTTCGCCTATAGCGATGGTGAAAACCGCTACGCGTCAGGTCGTATCGCCTTCGATATCTCGCCAGTTAACAGCAGCGATGGGGCGAGCCAGTGCTAACACCTCCCAGCGACTTAGTTGAGTCGGCGCCCATTAAGCTCGCCTTAGTGATCCCCAATTACAATCACAGTGCCGCAATTGCCCAGACCTTGGCCGAACTCGCCCAATTTAATCTGCCCTGTTATTTGATTGATGATGGCAGCAATGACGAAACCCGTTATCTACTGCAATCCTTAGCTAAAACCTATCCTTGGGTGACTTTGCTGCTGCATCCTTACAACCGTGGTAAAGGCGCAGCTGTGATGACGGGCCTACGCCGAGCCTACCGCGATGGCTTTAGTCATGCACTGCAGGTCGATGCCGATGGTCAACACAATCTGGCCGATATTCCAGCTATGGTAGCAAGGGCGCAGGCTAAACCCGATGCACTGATTTCAGGCAAACCCGAGTACGATGAATCCGTGCCTAAGGGCAGGCTTTATGGCCGTTATCTCACCCATTTTTGGGTGTGGGTCGAAACCTTAAGCTTTGATATTCAAGATTCTATGTGTGGCTTTCGCGTTTATCCCCTCGCCGCCACAGAGCGATTACTGTGCCAGCAAGCATTAACGGAGCGAATGGATTTTGATATCGAAATCCTGGTTAAACTCTACTGGCAAGGGGTGGAAATTTTATTCCAGCCGACTAAGGTGATTTATCCCGAAGGTGGTGTTAGTCACTTTCAAGGTGTGGCCGACAATGTGCGCATCACTAAACTGCATACCAAGTTGTTTTTCGGCATGCTCAAACGCCTGCCTTGGCTATTGAAGCGTAAATCACAGCGACAAGCCGCGCAAAACTCCCATTGCTCGTCAGCAACATCATCGACTTCAGCCACCCATTGGTCGGGCATGAAGGAGCGCGGCAGTTACTGGGGCATCAAACTCCTCGCCGAGAGCTATCGTATTGGCGGCCATTGGTTGTGCCGCGCCATTATGTATCCGGTGATTTGCTATTTCTTTCTCACGGGCAAAGTCACCCGCGAAGCCTCGTTAGATTTCCTGCGCCGCGTGCAAATGCTTGAGCCGCAACATCCTAAGCTCAATCAGCCCATAGGCTGGCGCGATAGCCTGAATCACTTTTTAGCCTTTGGAAATGCCGCACTCGATAGAATCGATGCGTGGTGCGATCGCATCCAATTGAGCCAAGTGGATTTCCCAGACCGCCAAGTGCTGGCCGACCAACTCGAAAGCGGTAAAGGCGCCGTGTTATTAGTGTCGCACCTCGGTAATTTAGAGCTCTGCCGCGCCATTTCCATCCACCAGCGCAAGGTCAAAGTAAACGTCATGGTGTTAACGAGCCATGCTGAAAATTTCAATAAGGTACTCAAGCAGTTAAACCCTGATAGCACGCTTAATCTTATTCAAGTGACCGAGCTTAACCCCGCGACGTCTATGCTGTTGCAGCAAAAGATAGAAGCCGGTGAACTGGTGGTGATCGCGGGCGATAGAACCTCGCCGAATCCCCAAGGTCGCGTCATGTACGCGCCCTTTATGGGGCAAGACGCAGCGTTTCCCCAAGGGCCGTTTATTTTGGCAGGTTTACTCGATTGCCCTGTATTTTTAATGTTTTGCCTGCGGGAACAGGGCCGTTATCGGGTGCATTTAGAGCGCTTCGCCGAAACACTAAAAGGCCCGCGAGCGGGCAGAATGGACAGATTACAGCAGGCGGTAAATCGCTACAGCGAACGTTTAGAATACTTTGCCAGACGCGAGCCTTTGCAATGGTTTAACTTCTTCGATTTTTGGCGTAAAGACAGCGAATTAGAACGCGCATCAACCAATTCAGTACAAGCCGATGCTGTAACAGCAGAGTCAACATCACCGCAGATCCCAGAGCAGGATCATAAGACAGACAGGACTAGTCATTCATGAGCCACACCCAAGCCGCCGACTCAAAGAATCAATCAGACTTAAAGACTGTTGAGTTCGGCCGTCAATTTCTTACCTTAGAACAAGTGGTTGCCGTCGCCAAGGGCGCACCAGTTAAGCTCTGTGATGATGCGGATTATCAAGAATATATTCAAAAAGGTGCGCGCTTTATCGATAGCCTGCTGCACGAAGAAGGCGTGGTTTATGGTGTAACAACTGGTTATGGCGACTCTTGCACAGTCAATGTGAGCTTAGATCTGGTCCACGAATTGCCACTACATTTAACCCGCTTCCACGGCTGCGGTTTAGGCGAGACCTTAAGCATAATGCAGGCCCGCGCTGTGATGGCTTGCCGTTTAAACTCCTTAGCTATTGGCAAATCTGGCGTGACCTATGAACTATTAAAGCGCATCGAAACTTTGCTCAATCTCAACATAGTCCCTGTAATCCCAGAAGAAGGTTCGGTCGGCGCCAGCGGTGACTTAACACCGCTGTCGTATTTAGCCGCCGTGTTAGTCGGTGAGCGCGAAGTAATCTACCAAGGTGAACGCCAAGCGACTCAAGATGTCTATGCTAAGCTCAACATCACCCCGCATGTCCTGCGGCCAAAAGAAGGCTTAGCCCTGATGAACGGCACGGCTGTAATGACGGCCTTGGCCTGTTTAGCCTTCGATCGCGCCCAATATCTTGCCCGCTTAAGTAGCCGCATTACCGCTATGGCTTCGTTAACGTTAAAAGGCAACTCGAACCATTTTGATGAAATCTTATTTGCCGCTAAACCGCATCCGGGACAAAACCAAATCGCCACTTGGATACGGGAAGATTTAAATCACCACGAACATCCGCGCAATTCGGACAGGCTGCAGGACAGATATTCCATCCGCTGCGCACCGCACATTATCGGTGTGTTGCAGGATGCCCTGCCGTTTATGCGTCAGTTTATCGAAACCGAAGTCAACAGCGCCAACGACAACCCGATTGTCGATGGCGAAGGCGAGCATATTCTCCACGGTGGCCATTTTTACGGCGGCCATATCGCCTTTGCGATGGATTCACTGAAAAATACTGTGGCCAACTTAGCCGATCTTATCGATCGCCAAATGGCACTGGTAATGGACCCTAAGTTTAATAATGGCTTACCCGCTAACTTATCCGGCTCAACCGGCCCGCGCCGCGCGATTAATCATGGCTTTAAAGCAGTGCAAATTGGCGTATCAGCGTGGACAGCAGAAGCGCTCAAGCACACTATGCCCGCCAGCGTATTCTCGCGCTCGACCGAATGCCACAACCAAGACAAGGTGAGCATGGGCACTATCGCCGCCCGCGACTGTATGCGCGTGCTGCAATTGACCGAACAAGTCGCTGCGGCAGCCCTGCTCGCCATGACCCAAGGTATTGGTTTACGTATCGCCCAAAATGAACTGGACGAAGCCTCGCTCACGCCTTCATTGGCGAAAACACTCGCCCAAGTGCGCGGTGATTTTGAGACCTTAATCGAAGACCGACCGCTTGAAGCCGTGCTGCGCCAAACCATAGCTAAAATCCAAGCAGGCGAATGGGAAGTGTGCCGATGAAATCATTGCTCACTATCGATATGGAAATGCAAATCCCCTTCCACGATGTGGATTCCATGGGGATCACTTGGCATGGCAATTACCTGCGTTATTTCGAGATTGCTCGCTGCAAACTGCTCGATGAGTTGGGCTACAACTACCGCCAAATGCAAGCATCTAACTATGCGTGGCCTATTATCGATTTGCAGATTAAATACGTCAAAGCCAGCACCTTCGAGCAAAAAATCACAGTGCGCGCCGAGTTAGTCGAGTGGGAAAACCGCTTAAAGATCAATTATCAAATTCGCGATGTCGAAACGGGTGCGCGCATCACTAAGGGTTATACCATTCAAGCGGCGGTCGATATGAGTACCCAAGAATTGTGCTTTGTTACCCCAGAGGTGTTCCGTGACAAAATAGCCACCCTGCTCGCTAAGGTTGAAGACTAATGAACTCAGTACTCGCCAAGAGCTCTGCGCTGACGAAGAATCCTGTGCTGGCGAAGTGTGCATTACTCCTCTGCTTAGCTTTTGCTTTGATAAGCCTGCCACTCAAGGCTGAGACTTTAGCCGCGCCCGGCGCTTATCAAACACTTTTTAGCCAAAGTGCAGATACTGCGCAGCTTGTCGCCTTAAGCCAAAAACTTAACTTGGGCGAAACGGTGCGAGGTCACTTTGTGCAATCTCGGCAGTTAAAAGTGCTCAAAAAGCCGTTAATCAGCCAAGGTCAGTTTATCTTCGATCAGACCCAAGGACTTATTTGGCAGCAAATAAAGCCCTTCGAATCCCTGCTAATTTTAAAAGATAAGCAACTGATTCAGCGTGATAGCCAAGGTAGAGTACAGGTCAGCAAGGCCGATGCCTCGACGAGCGCAGCCGCTATGGGGGATTTATTGCCCAGCCTAGTGCGCGCTATGCTCGGCGGTGATATTTCCGGTTTAAGTGAGAACTTCGAACTGCACTTCCTCATAACAGAAAGCTTGAACACAGACGGCCAATGGCAATTAGGCCTAACGCCCAAAGATCCCTTAATGAAAAAAGCCATCGCCAATATGGTGTTAGAGGGGAGCGATGTGTTGCAATCCTTAGTGCTACTGAGCGCAGCGCCGAGTGTGAGCCCACAGGATATGACCCGCATCGACTTTAGTGCGCTTTCCCAAGGCACACTCAGCGAAACCGAATTGGCGCAGTATGCGTTGGCGGTAGAGGCGAGTAAACCTTAACCATGGCCGCCAATTTCACCGCGCGCGCCAATCAAGCGCTAATACAATCATCCCCTAAATGGCGCCTCGCCATTTGGTTGCTATTGATGCTGTCAGCCAGTCTATGGACGCTGCAACTCTGGCAAAACGGCGCAAGGGTGCAGAGCGATATTCTCGCCATGCTGCCCCATTTACAGCAGGACAAACTCACAGAGCGCGCCCTTAACCAAGTTGAAGCGACGCTCGCCGATCAAGTCTATATTGCGCTCGTCGCCAAGGATGAAACCACGGCAATCGCTGCGGCTAAGCTGTTGATGCAAAAGCTTGAAACTGACCTTGTTGCTACTGGAAAAAATGCTGCACTCACAGAGATTCGCAGCGCCGATATGCAGCTTGGTGAAGCGTTAGGGCAATACTATTTCCCCCACAGATTTAAATTACTGACAGCGCCACAAGCTGAGGCGTTAACAACGAAAGACATTGGAAATCTGATTGAAGCGACCACAGCGCAGCTTTACAACGCCTTTAGTTACGCCAATAGCAACTTGCTTGCCCAAGATCCGCTGCTGTTATTCCCCGCCAATTTACTCGCCCTCGCGCCGAGTTCAAAAGTCAGAGCCAGCCAAGGTATTCTGCTGGCTAATCAAGGCGATAATGTCGCTGCGGTTGTTATGGCAAAGGGCCAAGAAAGTGCTTTTAATCCCAATGCGCAATTGGCGCAGATGACGGCATTAACCCTAGGATTGGATGCGGTTAAACAAAGCTATCCCGATATTACCCTGCTTAAGGCTGGCGCCCTGTTTCACGCGATTGCGGCGACCCAAACGGCTAAGCGTGAAATCTCGAACCTTGGTCTTGCATCCTTACTTGGGGTGATAGCCTTAGTTTGGCTGGCGTTTCGCTCCGTAATGCCGCTACTGTTGGCAATCGTTACCATTTCCAGCGGGCTGTTGCTGGCCGTAACTTTTACCTTAAGCGTGTTTGGCGAGCTGCATTTACTCACCTTAGTGTTTGGTACTAGCTTGATTGGCATTGCCATCGACTACAGCTTTCATTTTTACTGCGAGCGCTTAAGCGATACCGAGCGGAGCGCTCAGGCGACGGTCGCGCATATATTCCCCACTGTGACACTTGCCTTTATCACCAGTGCCTTAGCTTATGTGGGCATAGGTTTAGCGCCGTTTCCTGGAATGCAGCAAGTGGCGATTTTCTGCGCCGCGGGGCTGCTCGGGGCCTATCTCACCCTCATTCTCGCCTACCCACTATTAGCGGGAAGTCGTTTGCCATCGGGCTCCCGCCCATTAGCGTTAGCGGGGAAGTACCTTGCCAACCTCACTCAGTTATCCAACAGATTGACCACGCCTTTAGGCATGAGCATGTTTGCTTTAGTGATAGTAATGTGGTGTCTGGTTGGCGTAAACAAGTTAACCGTCGATGACGATATTCGCCATTTACAGCAAAGCCCCGCGAGCGTGACTGAACCTGAAAATAAGCTCAGGCAGCTACTCAGTGGCGGCACAGATAATCAATTCTTACTGGTACGCGCCGCGAGTGAAGAAGCACTACTACAACAGCTTGAGCGAGTGTCGCCACAGCTCGATGCCGCTATTGCGAACCAAGAGTTAGGCAACTACGTCAGCCTCAGCCGGTATCTTCCCAGCCATCAAAGGCAAGACACGGCTTATCGCTTACAGGGCGAAATCTATCAAACTCAGATAGATACTGTGCTCACAAACCTTGGGTTGGATGAGAACTTAAAGCCAGAGCTGCAAGCAAGCTACTTAGCGGCTAAAGAGCAATATATCAGTCCAGCGGATTTCTTTACGCTAGAGGCAGGCAAGCAACTCGCACCGCTGTGGCTAGCACCAAATGGCAAGGCCACCAACTATGACGCGCTAAATGATGGCGGCGCGATAAATGATGGTGGCGCGAGCGCTGAGCATGGTGCCATTGTCTTGCTTGGCGGCATTAAACAGATCGACGCGATCAAGGCGCGCTTTGCCCATGATGAAAGCGTAAAACTTATCGATAAAGTCGCGGATATCTCCGCCGTCATGGGCCATTACCGACTGTTAACCCTAAAGCTGTTAGCGCTCGCACTCGGTATCGCACTCTTGTTGTTTAGCCTGAATTTTGGCATTAAAAAAGCCGCGCTTGTCGTTGCCGTTCCAGCCCTTGCGGCCTTGCTAACGCTTGCAACCTTAGGCTTAACGGGCTCGCCGCTGAGTCTGTTCCATGCACTCGCGCTCATTTTAGTTTTCGGAATTGGGATAGACTACAGCTTGTTCTTTGCCTCTGCTCAAAACCACGGCAAGGCAGTGATGATGGCGGTATTTATGTCCGCCTGCTCGACCCTATTAGCCTTTGGTTTACTCGCCTTTAGCCAGACCCAAGCGATTCATTATTTTGGTTTAACCCTGTCACTAGGTATAGGTTTAACCTTTTTACTTTCGCCACTGATTTTAACGACTAAAAAGTCCTGATAACGACAAGGAACGTACTTTACATGCCTACACCCGCTCACGATTTATCGGCTATGCCAAATTCACTTGCCGTCGATGTGGCTATTATCGGCGCAGGACCTTCAGGCGCCATTGCCGCCAGCTTGCTACACCAACAAGGCAAGCGCGTGCTTGTGTTAGAAAAACAACATTTCCCCCGTTTCTCCATCGGTGAAAGTTTACTGCCCTGCTGCATGCAGTTTATCGAAGAAGCCGGCATGTTAGATGCGCTCAATGCCGCCGGATTCCAACATAAAAATGGCGCCGCCTTTCGTCGCAATGGCACTTACACCACCTTCGATTTTACCGATAAATTTACCCCAGGGCCGGGCACCACATTCCAAGTGCAGCGCGCTAGTTTTGATAAACTGTTAGCCGATACCGCCCAAAGCCAAGGGGTCGACATCCGCTACGGTGAAACCGTCGAGGCGATAGATTTAACCGAGAATCCATGCTTAATGGTGCGCAATGAACAGGGCGAGCTTTATCAAATCAGCGCCCAATATGTGCTTGATGCCAGTGGTTTTGGCCGCGTGTTACCCCGCTTGCTCGACTTAGAAAGTCCATCTTGCCTACCACAGCGCAGCGCCATCTTTACCCATGTGGAAGACAACATCAGCGATCCTCACTTTGATCGAAATAAGATTTTAATCAGTGTCCACCCTGAGCATAAAGACATTTGGTATTGGCTCATTCCCTTTAGCAATGGCCGTTGTTCACTCGGCGTAGTGGCAGAACCGCTATTACTTGCGCGTTTACAAGGTTCGCTTGAGCAACAATTGATGAACATAGTCAATGAAGAACCAGGACTAAAAGCCCTACTGGCAAACGCTAAGGTGGTGCAAGAATGCGCCACACTCAAGGGTTATTCAGCCAATGTGTCACGGCTTGCGACCGACAAGTTCGCCCTACTGGGTAATGCCGGCGAGTTCCTTGATCCGGTATTTTCCTCCGGCGTCACTATCGCCATGCAATCGGCATCGATGGCGGCAAAATGTGTGACTAAACAACTCAATGGCGAAACGGTTGACTGGCAAGCCGATTACTCAGCACCTTTAATGCAGGGGGTGAATACCTTCCGCACCTATGTGCAAGCTTGGTATGATGGCCGCTTTCAGGATGTGATCTTCTATGAAGAACCGAATCCACGCATCAAGCAAATGATTTGCTCGATTCTGGCGGGCTACGCTTGGGACCTCAATAATCCCTTCGTTAAAGACTCGGAGCGCCGCCTGAACATGGTGGTCGAATTGTGCCAAAACCAAGTTGCCATTCCTGAATTTGCAGAGGCGTAACCGCATGTCGCTTAACTTTGACGCGAAATGGCGAATGTTCCCCGCGCTACTGATCATCAGTCTGGGGCTGACGGGATGTAGCGAACTGCTGTTCAGGCAAACCTGTGTCGGCCTCGCTAAAGACATGCGTTATTGCTTGGCGCCACTACCCCATGATTTTGCGCCCGCAGCCGATAAGCCTCTGACTAAGCCGACGGCCAAACCTGCGGACATTAGCAGCCCGCAAACCGAGAGCAAAACGGGCGTATCCTCACCCCAATCCTTTAGCCAAAAGGTCAGCATTAAAGTGGGTGATAAGTCCCACGAACTGCTCACTCAATTAGAGTTAGAGGATGAGCGCATGACGCTCGTTGGCTTAGCGCCACTCGGACAGGCTTTGTTTACCTTAGTTTATGATGGTAATACACTCAGCAGTGAACAAAGTGTGCTGCTAGGAGACAATTTTAAAGCTGAGTATTTAATGGCGATGATGCAACTGATCTATTGGCCTGAGCAGAGTATTCGCGTCCATTTAGAAGGTGGTCATTTAGTCACAGGTCTTTGCGATACGGTTGGGAGAAATCAGGGCGATACGCTTGAAGGCACCCGAGTGAATACAATCCCCTGTCGCCAGATCTATAGTCAAGATACCTTGATCAGTAAAAGCGGCCAGCAAACCCATGTGGTGCAAATCCGTTATAAACAAAATATCGGCGATGCTCTTTGGCAAGCCCACATCAGCTTAACTATGCCACAAGCTAAATTTGAGCTAGAAATCGAACCTATTTAATCTGTTAGCATCCGCACTTAACTGTGCCATGGTAAAAAGACACACAATAATGAACAGAGTAGCTATTACACAGATTGGATTGTGTACCCCGCTAGGGCAAGATCCCCAGCAGGTTTTAGGCCGCCTGATCGCCGGTGATACCAGTGCGATGCTGCGCAGTGACACTCTGCTGTTCGAGCATCCAACCTTAGTTGCCCCCGTGACGACAGCGCTACCAACCATTCCCGAAAAACTCATTCAGTTCGATTGCCGTAACAACCAATTACTGCTGTGCGCCGCACTGCAAATTGCGACCACAGTTGAACAAGCGAAACGGGATTTTGGTCATGCCCGTATTGGTGTTGTGCTAGGCACAAGCACGTCAGGGATTTCAAAAGGTGAAGCCGCGCTGAGCTACCGCAATCAACACGGATACTTTCCGGCGGATTACCACTATTTCCAGCAGGAGCTCGGCAGCACCAGCGACTTTTTACGCCAATATTTTGAGCTCGATGGCCCTTGCTACACAATTTCAACCGCCTGCTCATCCAGCGCCAAAGTGTTTGCCAGTGCCAAACGCCTATTACAGGCGAATCTCTGTGATGTTGTGATTGTCGGCGGTGTCGATAGTTTATGCCAACTCACAGTCAATGGTTTTCACGCCTTAGAATCTGTCTCGAAAGGCCACTGCAATCCTTTTAGTATCAACCGTGATGGCATCAATATCGGCGAAGGCGCGGCGCTTTTTGTCCTGACGTTAGGCGAGTCAGAGCTCATGCTAGCGGGTATTGGAGAGTCGAGCGATGCGCACCATATGTCGGCGCCACACCCCGAAGGCGAAGGCGCGATCAAAGCCATGCAAGCGGCGTTGCAAGATGCACACATTGCAGCAAAAGACATTAGTTACATAAACTTACACGGTACAGCCACGCCTAAAAATGATGCGATGGAAAGCCGCGCCCTGGTTGAGGTGTTTGGCGTGAACACGCCCCCTTGTAGCTCGACCAAGCCCTTAGTCGGCCATACCTTAGGTGCCGCTGGCGCCATTGAAGCCGCCTTCTGTTATTTATTACTTTCAGCACATAATCACGGCAAAGCCCTGCCGCCCCACCAATGGGACGGACAAGTCGATCCACAGGATCCGTCCATTGCCTTAGTCGAGCGCCATCAAGTCGCCGCTAAGGGCGCGCTTAATTATGTGATGAGCAATTCCTTCGCCTTTGGCGGCAGTAATGCCAGCCTGATTTTCTGCCGTAACGAGGCCTAGTACCATGCAGTTACTTAAGATTAACCAACCCTTTGCCGAACAGGATATTGCCGATTTTATTCCCCATAGGGCACCGATGATTTTGCTCGATAAAGTCATTGGCTATCGGCGCGATAACCTAGAGACCGAAGTCACTATCACGGCCAAGAGCCCTTATTTCGATGATAAATATCAAGCCGTACCCAATTATGTGGGTATCGAATATATGGCTCAAAGTATTGCCGCCCTTGCTGGGGTTGAGGCAAAGCTTCGCAATGATAAAATCCGCGTTGGGTTTCTATTGGGATCGCGCAAATTAACCTTGTATGCCAAGCAATATGAGCTCGGACGCACCTATCGCACCCAAGTCAGCCGCCTCTATCAAGAGGGATCGGGATTAGCGGTATTCGATTGCCAAATTTATCTGCTGCCCGAAGCCGGCACTGAGCTAGAAAAGAGCTTAGTGGCCCAAGCCAATGTAAATGTGTTCCAACCTCAGGACACACAAGCCTACCTTGCAGGCAATCAAGACGCGGCAAATAGAAGTCTTGGGCACTAAAGCTATGATGTAGATAAAAAAGCCTTAAAGCGCCTTAACAAGCGACCTTTTTACCATAAATACATGAAACCCCATACCGACACATAACGATAAAATGGGGTGGAGAAAACAGATGAATAACAGAGTATTAGTTACCGGTTCGAGCCGCGGCATTGGTAAAGCTATCGCCCTAAAACTCGCCGCTGCTGGTTTCGATATCGCCCTGCATTACCACAGTAACCAAGCAGCTGCCGATGACACTGCCGCGCAAATCCACGCGCTTGGGGTGAATGTGAGCCTGCTGAAATTTGATGTCGCCGACCGCGCCACCGTCAGAGCAGCCATTGAAGCCGATATCGAGGCCAATGGTGCCTATTATGGCGTGATCCTCAATGCTGGCATCAACCGCGACACCGCCTTTCCCGCTATGACAGAAAGCGAGTGGGACAGCGTGATCCACACTAACTTGGACGGTTTTTATAATGTCATCCACCCCTGTGTCATGCCTATGGTACAAGGTAGAAAGGGCGGGCGCATCATCACCTTAGCCTCAGTTTCTGGGATTGCGGGTAACCGTGGCCAAGTGAATTACAGCGCCTCAAAAGCGGGTATTATCGGCGCAACTAAGGCACTGTCATTAGAGCTGGCAAAACGCAAAATTACCGTCAACTGTATCGCTCCCGGCTTGATTGAAACCGACATGGTGGCCGATATTCCTAAGGATATGGTCGAGCAATTAGTGCCGATGCGCCGCATGGGTAAACCCAGTGAAATCGCCGCCTTAGCCGCATTTTTAATGTCTGACGATGCCGCCTATATCACTCGCCAAGTGATATCGGTCAATGGAGGCATGATCTAAATGAGCGAGCCGACAAATCAAACCCGCTTAGGGAAACGAGTGGTCGTCACTGGCATTGGCGGCATTACCGCCCTGGGCCATGATTGGCCGACGATAGCGGCGAGCCTTAAGGCGCAGAAAAACTGTGTCGTCACTATGGGTGACTGGGATAAATACGATGGCCTCAATACTCGTTTAGCTGCGCCCATTAGCGACTTTGAAGTGCCAAGCCATTATTCGCGCAAGAAAATTCGTTCTATGGGTCGGGTTTCTATCATGGCGACCCGCGCCAGTGAACTTGCATTAATCGATGCGGGATTGTTGGACGATCCTATCGTGTCCTCGGGTGAAATGGGTATCGCCTATGGCTCGTCCACTGGCAGTACCGATGCCATCATCGCCTTTGGCGATATGTTGAAAACCGGTGATATGTCGGGCGTCACCGCCACGAGTTATATCCGCATGATGGCACACACCACAGCGGTAAATGTGGGGGTATTTTTCGGCTTAAAGGGCCGAATTCACACCACTAGCAGCGCCTGCACCTCGGGGAGCCAAGGCATAGGTTACGCCTATGAAGCCATCAAATACGGTCATCAAACCTTAATGTTGGCGGGCGGCGGTGAAGAACTCTGCCCCACAGAGGCCGTCGTGTTCGATACCTTATTTGCCACTAGCACTAAAAACAGCACTCCCGAACTCACGCCACGCCCCTTCGATGCGAGCCGTGATGGCCTCGTGATTGGCGAAGGTGCCTGTACGCTGGTGCTTGAAGAGCTCGAACACGCCAAGGCGCGCGGCGCCAAGATTTACGCTGAGTTAGTCGGTTTTGGCACGAATTCAGATGGCCAACACGTCACCCAACCGAATGCGCAGACCATGGAAATCGCCATCAGGTTGGCGCTCAAAGACGCACAGCTTGAGCCTAGCGCCATAGGTTATGTGAACGCCCACGGCACGGCAACGGATCGCGGTGACATCGCCGAAAGCCACGCGACCCATGCAGTTTTTGGTGCTGGTATGCCGATTTCATCCCTTAAAAGCTACACGGGCCACACCTTAGGCGCATGCGGCGCGCTAGAAGCTTGGGTGAGTATTGAGATGATGAATGCGGGCTGGTTTGCGCCGACACTTAATCTTGAAAGTATCGACCCACAATGTGCCGATTTGGACTATATCCGCAACGAACTGCGCCCAATCGACACAGATTATGTGATGAGTAATAATTTCGCCTTTGGCGGCATTAATACCTCGCTGATTTTTAAACGCTGGACCCAATAACAACCTATAAAAACCACATAAGGACATCACTATGAAACCACTGTTTGCAGGTATGCTGCTTAGCATCAGTTTATTAAGCTCGCCTTTATTGGCTGAGGAATATACGGTTGAAACCTATCAAGAAATCTTTAAGGGTGATAACCAATTCAAGCAAAAAGAAGCCATTGAATCACTCACCATCGCTGGTTTAACCGATCCGGCCATTTTTGATGCGCTCGAAGCAAAGCTACTCGCATCTTTGCCCCAAGCCACTGAAAAAAATGCCATTGACTACAGTGCTTGGTTAGTCAAAGGCTTAGCTTATTCAGGCAATGATAAGTACAGCGAAACCATCAACAAGA
The DNA here is from genome assembly GCF_019345585.1 of Shewanella sp. NKUCC05_KAH. Taxonomy (NCBI): domain Bacteria; kingdom Pseudomonadati; phylum Pseudomonadota; class Gammaproteobacteria; order Alteromonadales; family Shewanellaceae; genus Shewanella; species Shewanella sp. NKUCC05_KAH. The sequence continues at coordinate 93,649 of NZ_JAHKQZ010000017.1, read as the reverse complement.
TTGTTAATGGTGATTATCCTAAAAAACTCAAAAAATACGCAGGTCAGGCTTTAGAAAACATAACAATATATAAAAAATGGAATGCGATTCTTGCGGATAAAAGCCAATATACTGCCGATCAAAGTCAGCAAAATAATGCCTTTGCCAATGCCCTACGCAGCAATGATTTAGAATTAATGCGTCTCGCGGCTAAACGCATCATAGATGACCGCCAGTACGATGATTTTATCCTAGCCGTACTCAGTAACGAATTGAAAACACCACGCTTAATGGCCAATGACAAACTCGCCATCGATACCTATGCCAACATGGCAAAAGCGCTAGCTAGTTCGGGGAATACCGCTTACCGCGATGTGATTGAAAATATGGCAACCACGAGCTCAAACAAAAAGCTCAAAAACTACGCCGAGAGTTATTTGAAGAAATACTACTAAACCTGCCCGCTTTACGCTTAATCGAGTAAATCATGGCCGAGCTTATCCTCGGCCATTTTTATATTCGCTTCGATCACTTTTTAAATTACTGTTGGCCTTAGCGTTTGCTGAAATTGCCTATACAGGCTTGCCATGGCATTCACTCACCGACACTGTGAATAGTTTCAAAGTTTATGAACGAGAGCTATGAAAGGCGAAGAGGCTATTAAACATAGATATTGCTCAGAGTGAGGCCAACCATGGTACTGGCTCGACGACACGCAGCAAGTCCATCCTTGGATGCTCGACCGCCCCGTCCATGGGGCGGACGGTCGTCTCGCCAATCACCATGGTTTGCCTTTCGAGCATCAGCATAACCTTAGGTTCAAAGACTAGAGCTAACATTTAGCGATGACAATTTAAAAAAAATAACAAATGCCAATACCACACATTAACAGTTCACTTTTAGTCATCCAATTTACGCAAGTGTTACCACGTCTACTGGCACAACAGGCTCAAAGCCTTTTGTCGGCTTAAAGGACATGTTATGGATAAAATTTCGCATGCTGTCAGAAGGATCTATTAAATCCATATTCAAACTATCCAAAGTGCTCCTTGATACATACACCGACAATATAGTTTGCTCTTCAAGATATCCAGTAACCTTGTTTAACAGCTTATCGGTAGCATTAATCAACACAAACTCGTCAGGCAAGATTGCAAAAGTTTCTCTAGCTACGCGCAGAACTGAACTACATACATAGTCCTGATACAATTCGTTGAACTTACCTACAGGCATTTTCTTAACTGACAATTTACCGCTTTTAAGCAACGATTTTTGCTCATTTGGAATAATATCTGCGCCACGAATATTTATATTTATGGTTAGAAGATAATTCTCCAATACTGAAAAATGCAAACTAGAACCTAAAGTGTCTAACTCGCTAAAAGGATTAAGCTCTTTGATCGTGTTAATTCTTGCTTCTGGCTCACCAGCTATAAGCAAATTAGCTTGCTCAACACTTTCCGCCCACTCTTTATAATTCTGCTGCCACTTTTCAAGTGACAACTCAAAATTAATTTGATCTTGCTTTTTAGCAGACTCAATTGCGACATCTAGAACTCTCAGCTTGTTTTCAATACGTTTAAATAAACGGTCAAAAAAACTCGGTTGATATTGTTCTTTTTGACTAATCGCCTCCGACTCTAATCCTTTGATGAAAATAGGTTTATTCGGTTCTGCTATAACTGCAACTTTTTCCCAATTAATGCTATCACCACACTCTTTGTGCATCGATTGAACAATTTCTATATAATTTTCAAAAAATTCTACATCATACGCGGCCTGTTCTAACCCTTGCATTTTTGCATATTCTTTATGTCTAAGTGCTAGCTCTCTCTGAGACTTTTTAGCATTTCGTTCGACTTTTTTAGCAGCTGCATTGATTGCTCTAACAGTACCTTTCCACCCCATATCCACCTCTGTTAATTATAATTATTGCTAACGTATTAGTAGTTATTCGCCGCGCTAAATTTGGGGGAATTCATGACGTTGATTTACTGCACTCCGCCCCTAAATTCAGGCTAAAACTCCTACCACAGGCAGAAACAGGACAACTACTCTTTTATGCTTTAAGGACGATCAGACAACTCTAAAGTCAAAAGAATATACCATCACCTCGGAGTTGCCGCAGGGCGAATAGACAAATTGCGTGAGTTCGGTCATGGATGACCGACTAGCTTTCGCAGGTGCAGGGACGCATCCTTCGGAAGCGATAGCAAATTTGTCAATGAGCACAAGGGGCTTTCAACTCCGTTGGGGACGCCGGGGGATATCCAAAAGGGGAACAGGCGCTTTTCCCCTTTTGGTCGGGTGTGGGGTGAAGCCCCACGACTTTGATTCTGGGTTTAGCTTTAGCTAAAGATAAAAACTCTTGGCCTACCCTTTGCTTATCCACCGCAGCGTTTACCCCTAAAAAGAACTAAACGCGATAACACTATGATGGATAAGCAACAACAGAGGGAGTTTCAATCTTGAGAAAGACGATGAAAATTATACTAGATGATCTAAAAGGGCCTGAAATTGCAGCACTTTTAACAGAACACCTCGACGATATGCGGGCAACCTCTCCGCCCGAAAGCGTTCACGCATTAGATCTTGATGGCCTACGTCAGCCCAATATTCGCTTTTGGACCCTGTGGGATGGCAATAATTTAGCGGGCTGCGGTGCACTAAAATGGTTAGATGCCGAGCACGCGGAGATCAAATCCATGCGCACCGCGGTGCCCTATAAACAACAGGACATAGCGTCTAAGATATTGCAGCACCTGATCAACGACGCTAAAGCTGCTGGCATTAAACGCCTGAATCTAGAGACAGGTTCGATGGACTTCTTTAACCCCGCCCGAATGCTCTACACCAAATTTGGTTTTGAAATCTGTGGCCCCTTCGCCGATTATCGACTCGACCCCAATAGCGTGTTTATGACGAAGAAAATCTAAAAAACATGCGCCTTAGTCTTTGAAATTCATCTCTAAGGCGCTTTGCTGCAGTTAAGTATTCGCTCGCTTAACTACTGATGCAGTTCTGTGCCCGTTCCACCAATGGATAATAAACCCAAGCAACAACCCCCAAAATGCGCTGCCGATGCCCAGCACACTAAAACCCGATGCAGTGACCAAGAAAGTGATCACCGCCACTTCACGATCTTCGGTTTTAGCCAATGCGGCGGTCAGACTATTGGCAATAGTGCCGAGCAGGGCTAATCCGGCGATGGCTAGTACTAACTCCTTCGGGAAAGCGGAAAACAGTCCAACCACAGTGGCGCCGAGTAACCCAGTGATAAAGTAAAACACCCCGCCCCATACCGCCGCCAAGTAGCGGGTCGCGGGATTCGGGTCAGCTTCTTTACCCATACAAATCGCGGCTGTGATGGCGGATAAGTTAAAAGCAAAACCGCCAAAGGGCGCGAGAATAACCCCGATGAATCCTGTAGTCGTGATCAAAGGTGAAATGGGCGGCCTGTAGCCATTACCGTGCAGCGCAGCAACGCCCGGCATATTTTGCGAGGCCATAGTCACCACAAACAGCGGCAGCGCCACGCCAATAATACTCGCCAGCGAAAACTCAGGCGTAGTCCACACTGGCATCGCCAATTGCAGCTGAACGGCATCTAACTTGAGCAAATCTAATTGAAAACTCATGCCTATACCCACCAGCAAGGTCAGCAAGATGATGTAGCGCGGCGCAAAAGGCTTAACGACGACAAACACCAACAGCATGATTAATATGAGGCTCAGCTGGGTTTGCATCGCCTGAAATAGCCCTAGGCCAAATTGCAATAAAATCCCCGCTAACATGGCTGAAGCGACTGACTGCGGCATGATACGAATAAGTTTATCCATCCAGCCCGCCACCCCGCAAAGAGTGATTAAAATCGAACTCACCAGAAAAGCGCCTATGGCTTGATTGACGCTCAATCCCGCAAGGCTTGTCACCATCAGCGCCGCGCCCGGTGTAGACCAAGCCGTTAGAATAGGATTCTTGTAGTAAAGCGATAACCCTATGCTAGTCACGCCCATGCCCACACCTAAAGCCCACAGCCATGAACTGATCTGTGCTGGTGTCGCCCCCACAGCCTCCGCCGCTTGAAAGATGATCACAGCAGAGCTGCTATAACCCACTAATACCGCAATAAATCCCGCTGATATTTTTGATAAACTCCCTGCATCTCGCCACATATCCACTCCCTTTCTCTGCAATTGATGTCGCCATTACTTTGTGCGCTATAACTTATAAAATGAACAAGATAGCTTTTGTGCGCTATAACGTACGAGATGGACAAGATAACATCTGTGCGTTATAACGTACAAACTAAATTTTCATAAAAATGATGGGGCCATTGTGCAGACGATAAACAGCTATCTCGCCACCACGCTTAAAGCACTTCGCAACCAAAAGGGATGGAGTTTAGATAAAGCCGCCCAAGAGACGGGCGTTAGTAAGGCCATGATAGGACAAATCGAGCGCGGTGAATCAAGCCCAACCATTGCGACGCTATGGAAAATAGCCAGTGGATTCAATATCTCGCTGTCGACCTTTCTCGAACCCACACCCCAGAGCCAAGGCGCAGTATTCCGTAAGCCCGACGAGTTACGCCAACAACCCGCCACCGACGGCATGCTAGTCGCCTCACTCTTCCCCTTTGAAGAGCGCTTCGGTTTTGAGATGTTTGAACTCACCCTACAGCCAAACTATGAGCGCCTTTCTGAGCCCCATGAAACGGGTGTCACTGAGCATGTCATTGTCTTGAGCGGTACTATGGAAGTGCTAGTCGATGGCGAGTGGCAAACACTCAAGCAAGGTGAAGCGGTACGATTTGCGGCCGACAAACCCCATGGCTATCGCAATCTAAACGAGCAAGCCGTGGTATTCCACGACATCATTCACTATCAAAGAGCTAATGTGTCTAGCCTCTAACTACTTGTCTAGTGCCAGTAATGCCAAAAACCATTCACTGCCGATAATCTGCAGTGCTTGCACTCACCAATCCATTAGAATAAACTTATTGAAAATTCTCTAATGGTAGGGGCAATGCTATGTTTCAATCTTTACTGGCTAAGTTATCCGGCAGCCACTCGGGCGAAAAATGTTGGCAATTGATTGAACAAGGCGCACGAGTGATTGATGTGCGTTCACCAGAGGAATTCGCCTCAGGTCATTTGCCCCAAGCCATTAATGTCCCGCTGCCAATGCTCGACCAATGGTTACATCAAGTCGACAATAAACAGCATCCATTCGTGCTCTACTGTGGCGCAGGGATTCGAGCGCAAAAGGGCTGCGACATTCTCAAGGCCAATGGCTTTAGCTGCGTGGTAAATGGCGGTTCGCTTAAAGATTTAGTCTGCTGCCAGCCGAGCTAATTTAAGCCTTGGTTGTGCGGCGCTAATCAGGCCAGTCTGTATATTGTGATGACGTAGATATCTGCGAGGTGGTGTATGCATAAAACAAATCATGCCAAAACGTTACAGTTTGAAGCCACACAGAGTAACACTGCTGAAAAGCCGCTTGAAACTGAACGCCATACACGCTTTAGCATCAGTCGTAATCGCGACCAAGCCAGCACTAAGGTGCGTTATGTTGAGACAAGCACCCTAGCCAAAGGCTGCAGCCTTTGCGAATAAACAGCTTAGCGTGCCACTTAAACCTAGCCGCTCGAGTCTAGTTGCTCAAACCTAGCCACTTAAGCAAAGCGTGCTTAGCTGAAATGGACATACAAAAATGCCAGCCTATTAAAGGCTGGCATTATTTATTCAGCTAAATCAAATGACTCAGCTAATCAATGGGACAATTAAGCTTTCAGCTGATCGATACTGTGTTTCGCTTCGCTCATGCCTTTGTCGTGGGCTTCAGGGCCCATGTTCAACGCTTCGGCGTAAACCACTTCAACATTGGTGATACCCATAAAGCCTAAAACCGTTTTCAAGTAAGGTACAACGTGATCCGTTGGGCCATCTTTGTGAGCGCCGCCACGGGTCGTCACTAACACAGCGCGTTTACCTTCCACTAATCCTTTTGGACCTGTTTCAGTGTAAGTAAAAGTCACACCGGCACGGGCGACAAAATCGATCCAGTTTTTAAGTTGAACCGGAATCGTAAAGTTGTACATAGGTGCAGCGATAACAATCGTATCGTTCGCTTTTAATTCAGCGACTAAGGTATCTGATAAGGCGAGCATTTCTTGCTGACGTGCGGATAATTCTGCACCACCGCGTAACCCAGAAGCGATTTCACCGTCTACCATAGGCAGTACGTCTTTACCGCCTAAATCACGTACTGTAATAGCGGCACCTTGGGTTTCCCAGTGGCTCGCTAAGTGGTCAATTAACACGGCAGATTGTGAATAACCGCCAAGAATGCTTGATTTTAAAATTAAGACTTTAGACATAATCTGCTCCGAAAATAGGTAAATGACTCAGAGTCAGATGGAATATCTCAACTCTATGACGCTAGTGTATTAGCCCATAAAAAAGAAATAAAGCGGATAAAATCTGAGATTAGCTTCGATTTTTTAGAAAGGTTATACGTCACCTTCGACGTACAGATACACTAAGTTGTTTTCGACGCATTCATGCTTTCGACGTACTAACATACAGGCCTTCAAAAACCGCACACAATGAATCCATACAATACAATTGCACTTCCAGCTTCACCTTAACTCTGCGCCCCCTTTGTAACGGACTGAGATCCACATCTGGCCATTGTACTTTTACCACAGGGTCACAAGTCACAGGAGCAAGATAACGAATATGGGCATCGGCGAGCACAATATCACCCGCCACGCCCACCAACTGTTGATTTAGCCACACGCCCCCCCACCCTGTTAAGGTCATCAAGGTATAAATGCTGCCCGCAAACATGGTCTGATGCAGATTAATATTGGGCGTCATCGGCGCTGTGACTCGAAATTCTCCCTCGCTGTAATCGAGTGGCATTATCTGCATAAACTCGCTAACGGGGATCGTACTGTGCCAAGTCTGGCGTAATTTAATGAGTAATTGATCCATGTGCATTCCCTAATACTCCCTCTTGGTACAAGCGACATTGATTATGCCTAGCCCCCCATCACCTAGACCCCTAGATAAACATCACGATAGAAGCTACACCTGCAGATTAAAGGTCACTGGGCCATCATTGACTAAGGACACTTGCATATCGGCGCCGAACTGTCCGGTTTCTGTGTGAACGCCCTTAGCGCGGCAGAATGCGACAAACTCTTCATACAAGCCTAAGGCTTGATCCGGCGTACCTGCCCCTGAAAAACTCGGCCTCAAGCCTCGGCCTGTATCAGCGGCTAAGGTAAATTGTGACACGACTAATAAAGACCCACCGACTTGTTCTAGATTGAGATTCATCTTGCCATTTTCATCGGAAAAAACGCGATAACTCATGACTTTAGTCGCCAACTTTTCCATCTTCTCGCGGGTATCTTCTTGCTCGACACCGAGCAGAACCAACAAGCCTTTATTGATTTCACCTAGGGTTTGGTTATCAACCACTACACTGGCGCGACTCACTCTTTGAATTAACGCAATCACAACTTTTCCTTTTAGATTAAGGCTTAACGGGAACCATTTGCGGCATTAGCGGGAGCGGGCGGATATATTGCTCTACGCCATCAGGCAAAGATTGTACGACCTGCGCTAAGCCGCCATTAGTCCACAGCATAAAACGACGTAACTCTTCTATTTCAATACGGTCGGCAAAGGTCACTGTACCTTGCACTTGGATCACTGCGCCTTGGTCCAGCAACACAAACTTGGCAAAATTAAGCTTCTGATTCAAGGTGCCAATCACGGCAGGCAACTCTTGGCTGGCCTGCAATTGCGGATGCACTGCATAGAAGCGATTCATTAAAATACGGTCAATGCCCGCCGAATTGATACTCGGCTCAAGCAAGAATTGGTTATTGCCAAACTGCACAGCCACTTTAGTCGGCGCAACTTGGGTGGCCAGATAATTTGCGTTAATCAGCGCTTGGTACAAGCGATCAGCGGCAGTTTCATTGGTCAACCCACCGAGTTCAACAACTTTGGGCGCGACAGGGGCACTCACGACCTCCTGAGTCGCCACTTGATCAATCGCGCTGGTTTGCGAGGGCGCCGTAGCGGCACAGGCGGTTAATCCGAGTAAACTGGCACTGATGAGCAATGTTTTCATTGTATTTCCCTTTGATGTATCCACGACCACATAGCATGGATTTCTGCTGTAACCGCCAAAAACAAAGACTCACTATTGAGCATATGTCCGCCATCGACAACAGATTGAATTGTAATAGCATGCTCCAACCCAGCCAAAAAATCGCGTAATAGCGTCGCTGGGCAAATCGCATCCTGCATTCCTTGCAATAACACACTACGCGCCTTCACTCTAGGCGTCACGCGCTGTAACACATTCATGGCATTGAAGTAATTATGTCGAGCAAAGTGTAACTCGATATTGGCTAATGCTAATACGGATTCGGGTAACAGCCTTGGTAGCACTAACCTCGCCCCCGCAAGCTGCAACTCCCACTGTACCCAACGCCGCGCAAAATGGTATCGCACATTTTCATCTGCCGATGCCAAACCTTGATGGTACGAATCCAGCAGTTCAGTCAGCGATAACTGAACCGGAAAAATGTCATTGAAGAGTCGATAAGCAGCAGGTTGCAATTTTGCAGCGCCGTCAGCGCCATAGAGCCAGTCGAGACCTTCTTTGGATGGAATAAATAACGCCCACAGTACCTGTGCAATCACCCGCTCTGGGAATAATCCGCTGTAAATTAAGCCTAATGTGGCCCCAAAAGAGCCACCTGCTAAACACCAACGCTCAATACCCAATGCGAGGCGAATCGCCTCAATATCGCTAATCAAACCAGTGAGATGGTTGTTGGCTAAATCGCCAAAGGGTAAAGATTGTCCAGAACCGCGTTGATCTAAAAGCAAAATCCAATATTGATCGCCATTAAATAAAGCTAAATCACCGATATCACAACCCGCTCCTGGACCGCCGTGCAAATACAGCAGTGGGATACCTTGTGGATTACCGTATTGCGCCAGATGCAATTGCTGACCATTGCCAACGTTAAACCAGTCGCGACGGATAAAAGATGGGAAGGATTCAGGCATTCAGTGTCATCGCCATTAATAATCCTCTAATGGGGTCATTCAGATTTAGCCACCGCCTTGAGTGCCGTCACCTCAGCCGAAGTTAACACCGCAGCGGAATTATCTTGGGAGGCGTTTTCTAGGGGCTTAGCATTCAGAACGGTTTCGTCATCATCTGAGCTCGACTCATAATCTAAATACTCAGGCATAGCGGCGGTAATTTCCGCGCCGAGTAATACTATCATCCACGATAAATACACCCAGACAAAGATAATGGGGATCACGGCTAAAGCACCATAAATCGCTTCATAACTCGGAAACTGAGTGACATACAAAGCAAAGGCTTTTTTACCTAACTCAAACAAGATTGCGGCAACAATCGCCCCTAATAGTGCATGTAAAAACTTCACTTTTTGATTAGGCACCACCATATACAACAACAAAAATGCCGCCACAGAGAAAAGCATAGGTAAACGCTCAAGAAACACAGGCACCACACCCGACAACTGACCGTCAAAGACCTTCAATGACACCACGTAGGAAGTGGCGACCAAACTGGCCCCCACCAATACCGGGCCCAAAGTGATGACCATCCAATACATAGAAAAAGCCACCACCACTGAACGCTTCTCTTTAGTGCGCCAAATGTTATTAAGCGATTTATCAATGGCAGAAATCAGCAAAATGGCAACCACGACTAAGGCCGCAATCCCGACCGCAGTCCCCTTAGAGGCATTGGCCACAAACTCATTGATATACACTTGCACAGTATCGCCAGCGGCGGGTAAAAAATTCTGATAAACGAAACCTTCTATCTGTCCACGTATCCCCTTAAATACCGGAAAAGCTGACAGCATAGACATAGTCACCGCCACCATAGGCACGAGTGACAACAGTGTGACATAGGCTAAATGTCCGGCGCGGATATTGATTTGATCTTCAACTAAACGCCGTCTCAAATGCAGCAGGAAGTGCCAGATCCCGAGGAATAAGGCGCGAATTTGTGCCAGTTCTATCTTCTTAGTCACGGGTTTCTCTTGATTCTGTTGGTATAGACTCGTTATCTTCGTACAATAAACACTTAATTTACAAGTCTAAGGAGTGAATTGATGTCTCAACAAGGATCTGCAGGTAACGTTATTTCCGCGATTGCTAGCCTATTTTTTCCTGGGCTAGGCCAATTATTGCAAGGCCGAATAATGGCCGCACTGTTATTTTTCATTATCACAGTGGTGGGTTATGCCCTCTGGTGGCTGATTGTGCCCGCGGTAATAGGTGCTATCTTTCATCTGTGGAGCATTATCGATGCGGCGCGATTTAAAGCCGATTAATTAATTTCATTCAGCGACGGAACACCCAATGAAAAGACTGATAGCTTCAGGGCTGATTGCCACAAGTCTCCTGCTTAGTGGTTGCCAGAGTGCCTACTACGGCGCAATGGAAAAGGTCGGTTACCATAAACGCGATATTATGGTCGACAGAGTTAAAGATGCGAAAAAATCCCAACAGGATGCTCAAAAAGAGTTCAGCTCTGCCCTAGAAGAAATGCAAGCACTGCTCAATTACAGTGATGGCAACTTAGAAAAAGCCTATAGCAGAGCCAAAGATGAATACGAATCGGCTCAAAGTGCCGCCGACAACGTCAGCAACCGCATCAATAAAGTCGAAGATGTAGCCGAAGCACTGTTCGATGAGTGGCAAAATGAAATTAGCGAGATCAGTAAAGCTAATCTACGCCGCAACAGTGAAGCTAAACTCAAAGAAACGCGCCGCGCCTATGAACAATTGATTAAAAGTATGCGCCGTGCCGAGTCGAAAATGCCGCCGATACTCACCGCTATGAAAGACAATATGCTGTATCTAAAGCATAACTTGAACGCCCAAGCCATTGGTGCGATTAAAAGCGAATTTGCGAGTCTGCAAACCGATATTTCGGCCCTGATTAAAGAGATGAACACCTCGATTAACGAATCGAGCAAATTTATCGAAGCACTCGAAAAATCAAAAAATTAATCCAAATGCCCTACTGAATTCCTAAGCCCTAGCAAACTAAATTGCTAGGGCTTTTTATTTTTCGTGTGACCTCACCCTCTGTCCCTGCAAGCCATACTTTATTTGTGCAAGACTAAAACACTTAGCTTTGTGAGCTATGGCGCGCTTTAATTGATTGATAGCGCGAATCTTAGATCTGACGCACAATTTCACTTATTACTCAAAAACTTATCCTCAGTTCACCACTCAGAGCCTGTACTTGTAACTTATTAGCTGTATTCATCACTATGACTTTTATCGAATCACTCACGCTGATGTTGGCACTCATGTATCTCGCCTCCCTCAGCTATTGGAGCGGCCAGAAATGGGGCGCGGTCGCCACACTGTTGCTCAGTATCGGTGCGGTGGCAATGAGTCTTTATTGGCCACTGGCTCTCGGGCTTCTTATTGCACTGCCACTGATGCTACTTGGGCATAAATTTGCGCCTGATGCACTCAAGGGTGAAATTAAAATCAATACCCTTCGTGAAGGGACTCAACATGTCTTAGCGCTATCGCTCTTGCTGGTTGCCATACAATACACAATCAATACCGTACTGCTTAAGCAAGGAATCACACCTTGGCTAATGCGCCCAGACGTAGTCGATGCCTTTTTACCGATTGCGGGTGGCATTGAGCTTAAAGCCATTATCAGCCTCAATTTGTGGGATCAAACCCATCCTGCGGCAGCAGTCATGCTAGCGGCGGTATTACTCACAGGTTTACTCTGCAAGCGGGCATTTTGCGGTTGGGCTTGCCCATTAGGTCTGGCAGGGGAATATCTGTATTCCTTTAGAAAACGCTTTATTAAATCAGATCTTACACCACCCGCTTGGCTAGATTGGCCACTGCGAATGTTGAAATATCTATTACTCCTAGCACTTTGCTACATAGTCATTGGTATGCCAGCACAATCCATCCCCCATTATCTTGAAGGTAATTATCATAAGATTGCCGACTTGAAGATGGCATTGTTCTTCCTAACACCCAGCCTAATCACGCTACTGGTATTTGCGCTGATCCTCGCTTTAGCTGCATGGCGTCGTCAGGGATTCTGCCGTTACTTGTGTCCCTATGGTGCTATGCTTGGGATCTTAAGCTTTGCGAGCCCATTAAAAATCCGCCGCAATACCCAGCACTGCCTTATCGAAGCAAAAGGGATGAAATGCGACAAGTGTACCCGCGCTTGCCCAGCAAACATCATAGTGCACACTAAAACCACGATTCGCAGTGACGAGTGCCAAGCCTGCATGCGCTGTGTCGCGGCTTGCCCTAAATCCGCCGCCCTCGGCCTTGGGCTGAAATCAGGCCATAGACTCGGTCATAAGGGATTGCTCGCATTAGTGCTTATCGCATTATTTATCCTACCGCTGGGCGCTTACTTAGCAGGTTTCTGGCATAGCCAAACACCAGACAACATCCGCATGGAATTGATCCAAGTGATTAATAGAATTGGGCACTAGAACACCTAAAATGACACATATGATGGGATCCAATTGCGATGGAATAAAACACTAACGAAATTGAAAAACAGCAGCAGATAAGACTAGAAAACCTCAAAATGGAAACCTTTAGGTACAACTAAAGGTTTACCCACTTAGTAGGAATAATCTGAAAGGATTAAAATAAAATCATATAGAACAGATGCTTAATTGACACGAAATCTAATTACTGGTCTAATTCGCGCGCATTTAATAAAGGAATGTATTAACCAAAGGAATTATTGTGTGAAAAAATCATTATTGATCGCTCTTACTGCTCTACCATTATTTGCTTATGCTGGCCCATTCGATTCAATCGTTAAATCAGCAACTCAATCTGTCACTGACACAGTGAATGATACGGCAACCAATGCGTTAGACAGCGCAACGAATGAAGCGATTAAAAATACATTCGGCATTAAAGAAGGCTCAACCAAGCAAACAATCACTGAAAAATTAGGTGCGCCTGCTAGCACTTATAATGAAGCGGATCTAGAAGTTTGGGCCTATGATCTTAGTGCGTTAAATGCAGCTTCTCCAATGCTGGCAGAAACCACTAAGACTTTGCTCAAAGATAATGAAGTCGCTCAGAAAAATGTGACTATCAGCTTCAAAGGTGAAAGTGTCAATGCGGTAAAACTGGCAGATAAAGCTAAATCATAAGCTTGACTGCTCACTCGATAGGGCTCTAAGTCCTATCGAGTATCCCGACGTCCTCGGTCGCACCACAGCGATGATAGGCGTCAGCAATAAAGCCACAGCCAAGTAATACTATCCAGAAAAGACCTCACCTGCCGCCCAGTGACACACTCAGCTAACGCAATCCAGTAACCTCTCATCAGCAGTCACTGCTAAGCAATACCAACAAGCTTTGCCTGATTTTGAATAATCCCAGCAGGCTTGTGTTAAATAATACTTGGGCTAAATGATACATTAAGTGAATGCAAAACAATTTTGTCTCACAGACCATACTGCACTGCAGTATTTTTAATATATACGTCATAAAATTGATTACAATCAGGCAACAGCTAGACTTTATCGCAGATAATATTCCTATACGGATATTAGGAAAATGGTTTTATGTTCCCCAACGGAGCTAACCTATGCGACCCGACCGACAGCAATTGATCCATTCGTTATTTGACGAATATATAGAGATGTATGCCTCCCGTGATGACAGGCTAACTCGTCGCTTTAGTGATAACTTTAGCGGCTATGCAGGGAGCAGTGACCAGCTTGTCACCAGCAGGGAAGAATGGGTGCGAATCACTCGCCAGGACTTTGCACAAGTGCCTGAGCGAATCCACATCGAAATGTTAGATCTTTCTTTACAAGACCTTGCCGACAACCTCGTGGTTGTGACTGCCTTTTTCCATATCCACTTACCTATCCCTAATCCTATGCTTTCCCGCGAGACAGCACGGCTAGTGTTGATATTTCACCGAGAAAACAACGACTGGATGATTGTCCACAGTGGCATATCCATCCCCTACGGCTTAGCCCACAAAGGGGAAATTTACCCGATCGCGCGATTAGAGGAACGTAACGTCGAACTTGAATCCATGATCACAGCTCGAACCTGTGAGCTGGCAGAAGCCAATAGGCAACTTGAAATACTCAGCAATACCGACGGTTTAACCAATATCGGCAATCGCCGCCTATTTGACATGATGTTACAAACAGAGTGGAGTCGTGGACAAAGGAGCAATTCATCACTGGCCCTCATCATGCTCGATATTGACCACTTTAAACAATTTAACGATCACTATGGCCACCTCGCCGGAGATGATTGCCTTAAACAATTAGCGAGTACACTGTCCCAGTCCGGTCGCAGAGCGGGCGAATTAGTCGCTCGCTACGGCGGCGAAGAATTTGTCATTCTATTACCGAATGTCGATAATCAAACCGTACTTGAGACAGCGCAGCATATACATCAGTTGATCCAAGCCATTGCCATTCCGCATGCAAATACCGACCTTGGGATTGTGACAGTGAGCGCAGGCATCGCCTATCTGCAACCCTCTAACAAACAAAATGCTTTAGAACTCGTTCGCCAAGCTGACGCCGCTCTCTACCGCGCCAAATCCGCTGGCCGCAATTGCATACGGGTGATGGATAAGGACTACTAATACCCATTACTCAATTTATCCCAACAAAAAGCCCTGCACAGTTTCCTATGCAGGGCTTTTTAAACCGATTGACTCACCTTAAGGGCGTGTCACCTGAGTTAACAGGCTGGCATTAACCGCGGTTAAAGCGCTTACGATCGTTTTCAGTCAAGTGTCTCTTACGAACACGAATGTTCTTAGGCGTTACTTCAACTAATTCATCATCATCGATGAACTCAAGCGCTTGCTCAAGTGTCATTGTGATTGGCGTAGTCAACACTTGGGCTTCGTCAGTACCAGAAGCACGCATGTTGGTCAGCTGCTTACCTTTCAAACAGTTAACTGTCAGATCGTTTGAGCGAGCGTGAATACCAACCACTTGGCCTTCGTATACTTCAGCGGCGTGGCCGATAAAGAGACGACCGCGATCTTGCAGACCGAACAATGCGAAGGTCAGAGCCTTACCCGTTGCGTTAGAGATCAATACGCCGTTAGCGCGTTGACCGATATCGCCACCTTTGTGCGGACCATAATGGTCGAATGAGTGATAAATTAGACCAGTACCAGAAGTCGCGGTCATAAACTCAGTTTGGAAACCGATTAAACCACGGCTTGGGATGATGAAGTCGATACGTACACGACCTTTACCATCAAGCTGCATGTCTTTCATTTCAGCTTTACGGGTACCTAATTTCTCGATTACTGTGCCTTGATCTTCTTCTTCAACGTCAACAGTCAACGTTTCAAATGGTTCACACAGTTCACCGTCGATAGTTTTCAGAATAACTTCTGGACGTGATACGGCTAACTCGTAACCTTCACGACGCATGTTTTCAATCAAGATTGATAAATGCAATTCACCACGGCCAGATACACGGAAGCGATCTGGACTTTCTGTTTCTTCAACACGCAGTGCCACGTTGTGGACTAATTCTGTTTGCAGACGCTCCAGAATGTTACGTGAAGTCACATACTTACCTTCTTTACCTGCAAAAGGCGAAGTATTAACTTGGAAAGTCATGGTCAGAGTAGGTTCATCAACAGTCAAAGGTGGCATAGCTTCTACTGCACCAACGGCACAGATAGTGTCAGAAATTTTCAGCTCGCCTAAACCAGTGATAGCAACGATGTCGCCAGCGTTAGCAATTTCAACTTCAGTACGGTCTAGACCCATGTAACCTAATACTTGGCCCATTTTACCGTTACGAGTTTTGCCATCAGCGCCAATAATAGTCACTTGTTGGTTCGTTTTCACGCTACCACGCTTGATGCGGCCGATACCGATAACACCCACGTATGAGTTGTAGTCGATTTGCGAAATTTGCATCTGGAACGCGCCTTCGGCGTCAGCATCTGGGAAAGATACTTTTTCAACGATAGTTTGGAACAGCGGCGTCATATCATCGCTCGCTACATCCGGATCTAAAGTTGCAAAACCGTTTAACGCAGAAGCGTAAACGATTGGGAAATCTAGCTGCTCGTCAGTTGCACCTAAGTTATCGAACAGGTCGAATACTTGGTCAATAACCCAATCTGGGCGTGCACCTGGACGGTCAATTTTGTTGATAACAACGATTGGCTTTAGGCCTTGAGCAAACGCTTTCTTCGTTACGAAGCGAGTTTGTGGCATTGGACCGTCAACGGCATCAACTAGCAATAATACTGAGTCAACCATAGACAGAACACGCTCAACCTCACCACCGAAATCGGCGTGGCCTGGGGTATCAACAATGTTAATACGGTAGTCGTTCCACTTGATGGCAGTATTCTTTGCCAGAATCGTGATCCCACGTTCCTTTTCAAGATCGTTGGAGTCCATCACCCGCTCAGTGGCTTCTCCTCGGGTTGCAAGGGTGCCTGACTGTGACAGCAACTTGTCTACCAGGGTCGTTTTGCCATGGTCAACGTGTGCAATAATGGCGATGTTACGTAAATTCTCTAGCACGGATAAACCTCTTACCATCAAACAAAAATAGGGATATTTCAGTAATTCGTTATGGTGATCGAGCTCGATCTACCACAATAAAAAGCGTGCCATTCTACTCCAGAGCGGCCTTGGCGCACAGGATTATTTTTGAACACTTATAAAACAATTCGCCAATCCTTGGGTAATTTCCGCCAATCATCCACTGAATGAAATCCTCTATAGCCAGAGTTAACGCTCTGTTTAATTGCCATATTCGTAGGAAAAATTCGAGTTAAGCAGCTGAATTTGCTATTTTTCGTATTCAATGTTAGCACTGCTAATGTCGATTTAAGCATCAGCAAAATCGACTTAGATACAGAGAAATTACCACGTGAACACACTGCAATAAATTCTGCGGCACACTTAATCTAACGTTCATGTTGGCGTTTACACCCGATGGCATTAAGACTCACTTCATTGTCACGGAATACCTTTTTACGCATCACTGATTTCACTTGGCCTGTGAACAGCAAAGACATTTCGCACATGAGAACGAACTCTTTCCTAATAATATGATAATAAACCACTATTGGATTGATAATGCGTGGCATAGTTGGACAGACTAGCGTGGTTTTATGACAATTATGCGGCGATTATGCGGTGATAAATAGTCCCGTGCAGTGCTGCAAGTATGTGCGAGCTTCACAGAGGCGGTACTTACTGAGATAGTGAAAGCCAAAGCGTCATTGCCATCTCAGTGCCATATAAGCGGTGCATGTTATCGCTGTGCATCCCAGCTTAAGGTTTGCATGAATCAATTCAGTGCGCACCAAAATGGAGTAATGCACCAAAATGCCACAGACAAAAGCACTATTATGGTGCACACGCGAATCCAATTAAGTGCAACAAAGATTTTAAACCATGTTAATCAGTAAGTTAAATTATTGGCATGGATATCGCTTTATAGCTCGTAAGTTTGGCTCAAGATAAATCACTTGAGTTAAAAGATTATAGAAGGGGCATCCCTTTACCCTACCGGAGGCTTGAGAATGTCAGTTGAATCAGTTTTAAAGCAACTTGAAGAATTAGAAGTTAAGTTCGTTGATTTACGTTTTACCGACACTAAAGGTAAAGAGCAGCACGTATCTATTCCTTCTCATCAGGTAGATGCTGATTTCTTCGAAGACGGCAAAATGTTTGACGGTTCTTCTATCGCTGGTTGGAAAGGCATTAACGAATCAGACATGGTACTGATGCCAGATCCAACGACATTTGTACTGGATCCTTTCACCGAAGAAACCACAGCGCTGATCCGTTGTGACATTCTTGAACCCGGTACTATGACAGGTTACGACCGTGACCCACGCTCAATTGCTAAAAAAGCAGAAGCTTACCTGATCTCTACTGGTATCGCTGATACTGTATTGATTGGACCAGAACCAGAATTCTTCCTATTTGACGATGTCCGTTTCGGTACTGACATGTCAGGTTGTTTCGTTAAGATCGACGCTAAAGAAGCGGCTTGGAACTCAGGCACTAGCTACGAAGGCGGCAACACAGGTCACCGTCCATTTGTTAAAGGTGGTTACTTCCCAGTTGCACCGGTTGACTCATCACAAGACCTACGTAGCGCTATGTGTTTAGTGCTCGAAGAAATGGGCCAAGTGGTTGAAGCGCATCACCACGAAGTGGCGACTGCAGGTCAAAACGAAATCGCAACTCGCTTCAACACCTTGACTAAGAAAGCGGATGAAATCCAAATTCTGAAGTACGTAGTGCACAACATGGCACACGCTTACGGCAAGACGGCGACTTTCATGCCTAAACCCATCGTTGGTGACAACGGTAGCGGCATGCACGTTCACCAATCTCTGGCGAAAGACGGTGTTAACTTGTTCGCTGGCGACAAATACGCAGGTTTAAGTGAAACGGCGCTGTACTACATAGGTGGTATCATCAAGCACGCTCGCGCGCTGAACGCTTTCACTAACCCAAGCACTAACTCTTACAAGCGTTTAGTGCCACACTTTGAAGCACCTGTTATGTTGGCCTACTCTGCCCGTAACCGCTCTGCATCAATCCGTATTCCAGTGGTACCAAGCCCTAAAGGCCGTCGTATCGAAGCACGTTTCCCTGATCCACATGCAAACCCATACTTAGGTTTCGCAGCGCTGCTGATGGCGGGTCTTGACGGTATCCAAAACAAGATCCACCCAGGTGAGGCGATGGACAAAGATCTGTACGATCTGCCTCCAGAAGAAGCGGCTGAAATCCCACAAGTGGCAACGTCATTAGAAAACGCCCTTGAAAATCTGCAAGCTGACCATGAGTTCCTGACTAAAGGCGGCGTGTTCAGTGAAGATTTCATCCAATCTTATATCGTACTGAAAACAGCAGAAGCTGAGCGCGTAGCACGTACAACTCACCCACTTGAGTTTGAAATGTACTACAGCCTGTAATGGCTAGCGCTATACAACCGGCTCGCTTTATGTAATTGATACAGAAAATATAAAAGCCTCGATAGCAACGCTATCGGGGCTTTTTGTATTTTAAAGGTATATACAACTTTTATTCTGATTCAATCATCGCGTTGTTCTCTACATAGGCATCATCGCCAACCACTCTTTTATCATTCAGAGAAGGCACGCCAGACACCGCGGCAACAGCAACAATAGAGATAGATGGTTGAAAACTGATCTAAATTAAAAGAGGGTGCGGCATAAAACCACCTATATAGTCGGAAGTTAACTACCGCGCCATTATTGTTGAGTGTCCACGCTTTATTCAACTAGGCTGGGATTCTCAGGGGCAAAATCTGCCAGTTGGGCAGGTTCGCCTGACTCAAATGACGCAAATGGTACGCCATCTAACACGCGCTCATTTTTAAATACACGGATTTCAGAATCAGGTAACTGCGTCATCAGTAATGACAAGATAATGTGCATCTTATCCAATGGGCAATGAAGACGAATACTTGCACGTAAGCCCATTGTTCGTACATCCGATTGGCAGGCAATAAATGGACGATTCCGCGTTATCTTAATCAAATGACGATGCCCATTTTTTATAGGACTCTCGTAAGTAGTCTCTATATTTTTAAAACCGGTGAAGAAAAATGCCATAACGGCAAAACCACCCGCGCCGACCAAGGCGGCCGGGCCTAACAACGCCACCCCGACAATACAAACCACCATCCCAAACCAAGCCAGCCCCCGCACTACCGCGTAGGCGGCATCCGGTATAACGTCATGATAGGTGGTAACTAACCCCTCGGTGGTGAGCCGATAATGGTACTGTTTGTCGGCCAACCAGAGGTAGCGCATAAATGGCCCAAAAATCATCACTATGATGAGAAAATAATACCATTGCTCAAATCCATACCAGTATGTCACCAACCCAACTAGAGCCGTAATCCCGCACGGAATAAGGACCATGATCCACCCAATGCCATACACAGTCGCCACCCGAATATCCCACTCATAAAGCGTGGGCGCCTCTCGCACCCGCTGCTGACGCAACTGATAGAGCCGGTCTTGCTCCTCTTGGGGTAATTGCAGGTACTCACTGCGCGGCAGGTCTTCATACCGACTGTCGTCTAACGGTTGTGTCTCTTGCTCTGTCGACGCCAACTGCTGCGGCGCTGCCCTCTTATTCATATAGCTATTCCTTTGCTGTACCCACGGACTGCACGGTCATCGTTAACCTACCCACACAGCTCGTACTTAATGTTTTCTCACCCTTGACGACCTTGCCGCTAAAAAGTCTGTTAGCATCTTGGTGGCAAAGCTGTCACTGATGGACACCGAGTCTCGCGCCAATAACAGGCGCGAGAAAAAACGTTAACTGGGCTGGGTATTGTCAGGGGCAAAATCTGATAGTTGGGCTGGTTTGCCTGACTCAAATGACGCAAATGGTACGCCATCTAACACGCGCTCATTTTTAAATACACGGATTTCAGAATCAGGTAACTGCGTCATCAGCAATGACAAGATAATGTGCATCTTATCCAATGGGCAATGAAGACGAATGCTTGCGCGTAAGCCCATTGTTCGTATATCCGATTGGCAGGCAATAAATGGACGATTCCGCGTTACCTTAATCAAATGACGATGCCCATTTTTTATAGGACTCTCGTAAGTAGTCTCTACATTTTTAAAACCAGTAAAGAAAAATGCCATCACGGCAAAACTTCCTGCACCGACCAAGGCGGCCGGGCCTAACAACGCCACCCCGACAATACAAACCACCACTCCAAACCAAGCCAGCCACCGCACTACCGCGTAGGCTGCATCCGGAATAGCGTCATGATAGGTGGTGACCAGCCCCTCTGTGGTGAGCCGATAGTGGTACTGCTTGTCTGCAAACCAGAGGTAACGAGCAGATAGGCACATTATTAGTGCCATGATGATTAACCCTATACCCAAGCTAGTATCGCCAGATAGCAAATAGCTCCCTATAAGTGCTAAACAGCCACACGGGATCAGGAAGGTTAACCAAAATAGACCATAGACAGTCGCCACCCGAATATCCCACTCATAAAGGGTGGGCGCCTCGCGTACCCGCTGCTGACGCAACTGATAGAGCCGGTCTTGCTCCTCTTGGGGTAATTGCAGGTACTCACTGCGCGGCAGGTCTTCATACCGACTGTCGTCCAACGGTTGTGTCTCTTGCTCTGTCGACGCCAACTGCTGCGGCGCTGCTTTATTGTTCATCCTGTTACCTCTCGGTAGACTCTACTTGTAGCGTGGCCATCGCCAAGCAGTAAATCCAGTCATCCATTTTAAATCAGCAACATAATATGCTCTCGGCCTACCCTCAAGCGAATATTTACTGAAACAGTTTTAAGGAAAGTAATAAAAGTAGCTAGATGGCCAGTAAGGGAAGTGGAGACTGATTTTAAAGAGTATGTTCAAAACTCATCTGAGTGCTGCGAGGACACGGCATACAAACCTCCATGATTAATACCAATCCAAAACAAGAGTCGCCGTTAACAACTAGGTTATTGAGCTTGGTTGTATCTCGTTTCTGTTGATGAATAATTGACAGATATAATCATATAGTTAGAATGCCAAGCTGTTGAAACAGAACAGGTTGGCGTCAAATGAAACCAGATCTGGTTCCACATCACTAACGCTCTCAGTTGATCAAGTGAGTAGATCATACCGAAGCAATGCAGTTTTTCACATATAAACAATGGAGTGGTTATGCGTTGGTTGACTTGGTTGGTCGTGTGCTGTTCTCTCACGGGATGTGCAACGATAACGTCGAGGATGGGAGAAGATTCAACTTGGGGTCACTCTTTCTCAAGTGTGCAAACGGCTGTTGATAATGGCGAGGAGTGTATGATTATCTCCGCGTTGGCGGCCCCGCCCTTGCTGCTCTTTACCATCCCGCTGACACTCGTTGATATGAGCAGTGCGTTGATCATCGATACTGTTATGCTACCTGCAGATTTAGCGATCACGCCCAGCGATCCCAAGCTCCACACCCCGCGACCTATGGTCTGCCGCTATGACTACAAGATTTAAGCATGATCGCACCCAATAAATAACCTCAAGTTGCCTGTGTGACGGTGAGTTAACGCCAGCATACGGGAACGACCATGTCGCGGTTTGCCTCCCAGAGTGTTGTGCCTTGTTAGTTGTAATTACGTGGTACAACTTAGCCTAGCAAGCCATTTTAAATCATTTAAGTTAGCGATTTGCTTTAATCACATCAAGTAACAACTTGATATCAGCCATATTGTTATAAATATGCGGAGAAATCCGGATCCCCATACTGCGGGCGTCGACACTAATATTCGCGTTCGCCAATGCCGTCATCATTTGATGCTGCTGTTTACCAAACTGCAGAATAAGCGTGCCGCTGCGCTTTTCAGTATCCCGCGGCGACACAAACTCATGGTCGAGCTCTTGCGCCACAGCATCAATCAATTGCTGATTGTATTTACGCAGCAACGGAGTACCTAAACCAGCAAGATAATGAATGCTATGGGTGGCAATGGCATAAGGCGCGATTGATGGTGTCCCTCCCCAAAAGCGCAGTGCGGAATGCTGGTAACGAAAATCATGGATATCAAATTCGAACGGATTCTCGTGGCTAAACCAACCCACATCTTTAGGCTGACAACTATCCAATATGGCGGGATTAACCCAAAGATAGGCAGCACCAGGGCCGCCGCAGAGCCATTTCACACTCGAACCGATTAAAAAATCGGGTTGTAGGCGCGCAAGATCCAGCGGAATAATCCCCGCCGATTGCGCTACATCCACTAAGCTCAAACAACCTCGCTCACGGGCTATAGTGAAAATATTGGCTAATGGCGCCTGCTGCCCCGTATTCGAGTAAGCATGGCTGACAAACACCAGATCCACATCGCGGCTGATATGCGCATCCCACACATTAGGGTCGGTGATATCGAGCCCTTTAGGAATAAAGCGTACTTCGCAACTGGCAGGCAGCGCTTTTTTAAGGGCAAAACCCATGCTGGGAAAATCAATCTCACTCATTAACACAACGGCGTGTTCGCGGTTCAATCTGTCGAGGGACATGACAATTTTAGTCAGCGCACTGGAAAGATTGACCTGAGGGCAAAAATCCTTCTGGTGGCCGTTAAATAGTTTAGATAAAGCAAAGGTAAAATCATCAATCACACCCAACCACTGGCCCCAAGGTTCACGCCCCGACTCCTGCCAAGGCGCAAAAAAGGCTTCTTTAAAGACCTGCTCGGTCGATTTTAATGGCCGGCCAACGGAATGGTTTAATAGATATCCTGGACCTGCTAGGTAAAAGTCCTTTTTAAAATCTTCAAACATAGTGTTATCTCAAACTCTCTTTTAGTTTTTTAATATCACAATAACGAGTCCGAATATCGCTGCGCTGAGCGGCGGCGCGTCTGTCTCTGAGTCGCTCCAATGAGCCGAGTAGCACATGCAGTGGCGGACCACTCGCGGTAACCTTAGCTAAATGCTGCTGCTCCATACTTGTCGAAGGCTCAGCAATATATTTAGTTACTAACTCATTATGGTGCTGAATCGCAGTCTCGCCATGTAATTCGCAGACTTCGATAAAGAGTCGCAAGTTTTCTTGATACCAATCTTGGGTTGAGCAGTCTTTTGCCAGCAAGAAGTCATCCATCAAATTCGGCCGACGCATGCACTCGCGCAATATCTGTTGATCCTCCGGCATCATGTATAAAAACTTGTCCACCAGCATTTGTGAATAGGAGGCTTCGTTTGCAAAACAAAGACCTAGCGTTAAATCGATGACATTAATTCCCGCAAAATCACCTGCATTAGCACCGCGATAGATGACTGAACCCACCCGATAAGGTTTGTAGTAAGGACGAACACAGTAAAAGAAACGGTCAGTATCTAATCGGTTGAATAATTGAGTATTCGACTCAATCACATCTTGCAATGCCTGTTTAGCGACTCGCAGTAAATCGTGACTGATGGGATGGGAAATGCCCAAAGGCTGGATCTTTAATAGCGCATCGGCGGCGCGTTTATAGGCCAAAATGCCTTTAGTGTTGTAATCCACAAACAGCTTTTCGGCGCTCAGATCGGTAAAGCGCTTATAAATGCCATTGTGGGCACGATTGTGCGTAGTTAAATGTGCGGTGGCAAAGCGCGGCGTGACGCCTATTGAAGCGCCAATATGCATGGCGAGCGCAGAAGCCTCAGCTAATGGCGATGTTGTTTCCCGCGAGGGCTCGGTAATTTCATGGCGCCGACAGGCCGCCATATACAAGCCCACATTGCCGAGTAAATCGAAGGCACTGTCGAAACCTTCATCAGTATTCCCCTCATCGAGCAAGGTCTTAATCAACTCTCGCCCTTCGCTCTCCAGCGCCAACTTAGCTTCTGCGCCGATATCAAGCACATTGGCCCGATCCGTTTGTTGGTAGTAAAGCTGTTCTAGCTCGGAATTGAGTTCCACAAAGCGGCTGCGGATCCAATCATCAAAAGCTTCGGTATTAAAGGTGGCAGGTTTCACGGGCTTATCCTTGAGTATTGTTATCGTTCTTTTAAACGGAGTGAGCTCAAAGCGTTAGCCCAATCCGTAAAACTCGTAACCAGAATGCAACTTATCGCCACATGTTTCTAGCGTTAGGTCAAATTTCCGAAAAAACTAATGCCATTTTTTATTTACACCATGCGCCAGCGCAATTTTTCAAACACTTTTACTCCGCAGAATGTTCCTGAAGACACTCATCACTCAACTAATAGCTAAGCGGTAAGTTCCGCAGAGGTAAATCGGATGATTTTAATGGAATTTATAGTAGTGCTTAGCTGCCTACTGCTAGGTACCCGCTACGGCGGCATGGGATTAGGCCTCATCAGCGGTATTGGCTTATTTTTACTGATTTTTGTTTTCGGTTTAGCGCCGGGACAACCGCCAGTGCAAGTTATGCTAACCATACTTGCAGTCATTGGCTGTGCAGCCGTATTGCAAACCGCGGGTGGATTAGATGTGATGATGCAGTATGCCGAGCGCTTACTGCGCCGTCATCCACAATACATCACGATTCTAGCGCCGCTGACCACGTGGACGCTGACCTTCCTTTGCGGTACTGGCCATGTGGTTTACACCATGTTCCCGATTATTTCCGATATCGCGCTGAAGAAAAATATTCGCCCAGAGCGCCCAATGGCGGTGGCCTCTGTCGCCTCACAAATGGCGATTTGTGCTTCGCCCGTGTCGGTAGCTGTGGTGTCTATGGTGTCGATTCTGGCATCACAACAGGGTGTAGGCCGCGCTTACAATCTGCTCGAAATTTTAATGGTGTCAGTGCCAGCATCGCTTTGCGGTGTCATGGCCGCTGCACTTTGGAGTCTGCGTCGTGGTAAAGATTTAGATAAAGATGAAGAATTTCAAGAACGCATTAAAGATCCAGTCCAAAGAGCCTTTATCTATGACAAGAGCGAAACCCTGTTAAATCAAAAATATCCGAAGGAAGCTTACTGGGCAACGGGGATTTTCTTCACCGCTATCGCTGCTGTGGTACTGTTAGGTTCATTTAGTGAATTGCGTCCCGCCTTTGACGTTAAAGGTAAGTCGACCTTGCTCTCGATGAACTTAGTGATCCAGATGATGATGTTAATTGCAGGTGCTTTTATCCTGATGACCTGTAAAGTCAAACCGACCAACATCTCTAACGGTCCCGTTTTTAAAGCGGGCATGGTAGCAATTTTCTCAGTATTTGGTGTGGCGTGGATGAGCGATACTTTCTTCATCAGCCATATGGATGTACTGCAGGAAAACCTGTCCCATGTAGTACAAAGCCAGCCTTGGACCTATGCCTTAGTGCTGTTTCTCATCTCTAAGCTTGTTAATAGCCAAGCGGCAGCACTCACAGCAATCGCACCTATGGGACTCGCCTTAGGGGTCGATCCAAAACTCTTAATCGCCTTCCTCCCTGCAAGCTACGGTTATTTCGTGCTACCAACCTATCCAAGTGATCTAGCCTGTATCGGCTTTGACCGTTCAGGTACGACTAAAATAGGTAAGTTCATTATTAACCACAGCTTTATCATTCCAGGCTTTATCGGTGTAGCGACAGCATCGGCTGTCGGTTATCTACTCGCAACCGCTTTACTCTAAACGCCAAAATAACAAAGGCCGCTGATGCGGCCTTTGTTTTAGATAACCTTAGATCACACAAAAGTATTAACCTGTGCCAATATAAAATCCATACCCTAGACGTCCATGTTCTTCAGAACATAAAATACGCAGCCCGAAAGTGAGATAAGTATCTTACTCAACAACTCTTTTTAGCTTGCCGTACTAAAGATGATTAGACGCTTATCCATTCTATTAGTTTTTTTCGCGATACTGATGGGGCTCGTATACTG
Organism: Shewanella sp. NKUCC05_KAH; assembly: GCF_019345585.1. Lineage (NCBI taxonomy): Bacteria > Pseudomonadati > Pseudomonadota > Gammaproteobacteria > Alteromonadales > Shewanellaceae > Shewanella > Shewanella sp. NKUCC05_KAH. The sequence continues at coordinate 67,204 of NZ_JAHKQZ010000017.1, read as the reverse complement.
TGCCTACAGTCTGATAACTCGGATTAACTTTAATTCCCACCATCAAGTAGGAGAAGTCATCGACACTCTAAACGGGGTTAATATCTATTATAACGGAGGAGTTAATACCCATTCAGGACGCAACCTATCTATAGATGGTTATAACTTAGGTATTCAATATCAATGTGTTGAATTTGTTAAGCGCTACTTTTACCAACGCTACCAGCATAAAATGCCTGACGCTTTAGGCCATGCTAGAGACTTTTTTGATAACAAGTTAAGCGATGGCATGTGGAATGAAAAACGCGCTATGCGGCAATACACTAATGCGAGTCAGACCAAACCTATGCAGGATGATCTACTCGTGTTTTCTCCATGGATATTTAACCCCTACGGTCACGTTGCAATCATTGCCTCAGTTACCGATAGCAGTATTGAAATTGCCCAACAAAATCCCGGCCCCTTTGGCCCATCACGCGAACGGTTGGCATTAATTCAACAAAACGGCCTCTGGTATATTGATGCGCCTCGAGTAAAAGGTTGGTTAAGATGGCAGGACCCGGAAATCACGGCATCCCCGATTGCAGAATCCGCAAATACGCCATTCCCCAGTAAGGTTCACTGAGAAATAACAATAATGTCAGTATTAACTTGGATTAAACAACGCCTTGCACGTAATAGTGATAGCCTCAAGCAATCTAGGCCACAAACTGAGTTACGCACTGTTTTTCATCAAACCCAGATGCCCAATATCAGCTTGCCAATCATACAAACCTATCCACTCGTTGTACCTATGAACAGAGAAGATATTTTTGCTTATCAATTGCATTGCTTGCTGACTTACCAAGGGGAAGAGGCCTTAAACACTTTACTTAGCCAGGCAGGCTTTAACATATTGCCCGAGCAAACGGTCAACTTTAACGGTTTTATCGAACACCCAACCCAAGCGACCTGCGTATTGCTGAACCAATATGACGATTTTGCGGGTGTGTGCATAACCTTAGTGACCAATGACAAACCCTTGCTAGAAGCATTAATCAGATTCAAATCTGCCCCGCCCAATCCATGGGAAAGCTTTCCCAATATCGATCCCGATACTCTCGGCAGTCTTCAAGGTAATATCGACTTTTGGTGCAGCTATTTTTGGCGCCCCTATTGGCTATCACTCTCAGAAACTGAGCGCTTGCAATATCCTGAAAGTTGGCGGGAATTTAGCGAGTTTCATTAAAACTTAAGGTACGCAAACACTTAATGCAGGATAAAAAATGAAATTGAAATATGTTGGATTAGCACTGACGTTACTGCTACTTGGTGGTTATCTGATCCCTGAGTCACCCGCGATCCCAGTAAAAGGTGCCAGCAGTAAAGATTGGAACAGCCAAACCTTTTGGTATGAACCTTGGGGTCCATCGGGCGTTCACAAGGGGATAGATATTTTCGCCGCCAAAAACACCGCAGTGATTGCGCCAACGCCTATGCTGATCTTGTATCGAGGTGACTTCTTCAAAGGAGGAAATGTGGTGGTTGGTTTAGGTCCGAAATGGCAAATTCACTACTTTGCCCATTTAGCCCAAATTGAATCAGCCACAGGATTGATTGCCTACCAAGGTGACACTTTGGGCACTGTCGGCGATACGGGCAATGCACAAGGTAAACCGCCCCATTTGCACTATTCCATTTTGAGCTTATTGCCTAAACCTTGGCTGATGGATACTTCAACCCAAGGTTATAAAAAGGCCTTTTATCAAAATCCTATCGAGTATTTAACTGCACGATAGGTTTAACGACTTACTTTAATCAGCTTATTGGCAGTGCAATATCAAGCTGAGGTTCTGCGGTTTTTGATGGGGTTTCATGCTCAACTGCCGCAGCTAATGCTTCTCTCTCTGCCTTCGCAATATATTTAGGTTTATTGCTAGATTGCAGTTTGGCATTGGCCTTTTTTGCCTTGCTCTTCAAGGTTTGATTAATCTTCTTTTTACGGTTCATCAGGGCACCAATGCGAGATACGGTATAAAGGGGCGCGATTATAGCCTTCCATCAACACGCCAGACAATCGAAAGCACTAAGGCAAACGCGTAGCCCAATCAAATAATCAAACCTGCGACTAAAGCATAGGTCTCCTAAATCAAAGACAAATGCCAAACAAGGTAATGCCTTACCGACATAAACTCGCACTATATGCATGGCCTTTACGGTAAAATCTCTCGATACCGAGTGCTGTGTCGCAATTTATTCATACTGTCGTCAAATCATGCAATTTCCTGTATGGCGTGACTAGACAAGCTGTAATTCCTCCCCTAAAATCGCGAATAATAAAAATCGTTATCATTTGTAATACAATTTAATGGAATATTAACCTATGCCAAGGGAGCCGGTGTAACAAACTCATTCGCCCTTAGCAGGAAGTTATATGACATTCAAAACCTCGTTTGTTGCTTTAGCCGTATTGGCAGCGTTAACCCAATCCGCTACGGCCCAAGATGCCACCGACAACAGTCCAAACAACAAAAATAAAGACATAGAAAAAATCACTGTCACCGCAAGTCGAATGGATAAATCCCCCAGCTCGATCCCCAATACTGTCACTATCATCGACCGCGCCCAATTAGAAGAACAGTTCCGCACCACTAAAGATTTATCGACTATTATCGGTAACTTAGCGCCTAGCTTTTCACCGAGCCGCCAGAAGATGAGTAACACAGGTGAAACCCTGCGTGGTCGTCCACCATTGATTATGATCGACGGAGTGCCTCAATCGAACCCACTTCGCAGTGGTGGTAGAGAGGGACAAACCATAGATCCTGCCATGATTGAGCGCATCGAAATCATTCACGGCGCCAATGCCATGCACGGTCTCGGTGCCCAAGGCGGCATCATCAACTACATCACTAAAAAGCCTACAGGCGACAGCGAACAGGTTGCTAGTTTCGATGTCACAGTGCCTGATTCAATGAAATCCAATGGCTTAAGCTTTGGTGCTAGCTATGCGTTTTCTGGCGAGTCAGAATTTATCGACATGATAGGTTCGGTTAGCTACCGCAATAATGGCGTCTATTACGATGCTAATCATAACGTAGTGGGTGTCGACACGACTCAAGGCGAGTCGATGGATAGTCAGAGTAAAGACTTCTTCATTAAGCTTGGCCATAACTTCGATGAGTCTCGCCTTGAATTAATGGTTAACCATTACAATGCAGACAACAATGGCGATTGGATGCCCGTTGCAGGTGACAAGCCCAATGGTGTACCCACAGGTGCAGTTAAAGAAACTCAGCCATGGGAAGCCGCCAACAACCAAGTGACCACCACAAGTTTGACTTACACCCACGCCAACATTGGTGGTCAACAACTTAGCCTGCAACTCTTTAATCAAGATTTTAAAGCAGTTTATGGCGGTGGCTGTTTCGATAGCTTCTACGATCCATCCTTCGAAGGCAGCGATCAAGTCATCCAATGCGGTATCGGCAGTAAAGGCGAAAGCTTGTACTACGAGCAATCGCGTAACTCTTCGGTTAAATGGGGTTTAAAAAGCGCCTTGATCGCTAAGGATATTGCCGGCTCAGGAATTGATGCGGCCTACGGTGTCGACCTTTTCCGCGACACCACTGAGCAAGACTTAGTAAAAACTGGCTTTTCATGGGTTCCCGAAAGTACCTATGACAACGTTGCGCCTTACTTACAGTTAGATTATGACTTAATTGAAAATTTAACCTTATCGACTGGTGTTCGTTACGAACATGCCGAGTTAAGTGTCGATGACTACAAAACCCTATGGGGTGCAGGCAATAAGCAAATTGCGGGCGGTTCAGCCACCTTCGATGAAACCTTATTTAACGTCGGTATCTCTTATAAAATCACTCCTGACATTCGTGTTTATACCAGCTATAACCAAGGTTTTGGCATGCCGGATATCGGCCGAATTCTGCGTGATGGTAAAAGCTTCCCCGGCGACAATCCCAGCATAGATGGCTCACTGGCGCTCACACCGATCGTCACAGATAACGTTGAAGTCGGCGCCGATTACCAAGGTAAATACTTAAGCGCTAAGCTAGCTTACTATCGTTCCGCCACTGATTTTGGTTCACGTTTGGCCTTAAATAGTGATGGTTTCTACGACGTGAAGCGCGAAAAGAGTGTGATCGATGGTATTGAAGCCAATGTCACCGCCTACATTACCAGCAATGATGATCTCGGCATGAATATCGCCTTCCAGCAGGGCGAATACGATTCAAATGGTGATAGCCAAGTCGATACCGATCTCGATGGTGCAAATATTTCGCCAAACCGTATCAACCTGTTCTGGACCCATAGCTTCGATAATGAAATGTCGACCCGCGTTCAAGCCAATTACTACATGGACCGCGATTTTAAAAACGCGGCGGGCAACAAGTATGCAGAGTTTGATGGCTACACGACAGTCGATGCTTCCTTCTCAATGCCGCTTTACACTGGCACCCTGAGCCTAGGTTTGCAAAATCTATTTAATAAGGATTATTTCAATTATTACTCACAAACCATGGGTACAAATGATCGTTATTTCAAAGGGATGGGGCGTACTGCAACAATAGGCTACACCTTGCCTTTCTAAATGAAAGGCCCATTTTGAAACATAAAAAAGCGCAATTAAATTGCGCTTTTTTATTGTGTGGAAGAAAGCAAATTATGCCTTGGTCACGACCCAGAGTGCGTGTAATAAACCAGGGAACCAGAACAGTAAACATAACACGATGTTTATTAGCAGATCTTTACCCGCTCCCGCCTTCAAAAATACAGCAACTGGGGGCAATAAAATCGCAATAATGACTAAAAGTAGTTTATTTGTATCCATAACAGAACATCCTCAAAACGGAGATTGTAGGCAAATCAACAAGATCTAACTTCGCAGGAAGACTCAGAATTTGCAAACCTTTTAGTTTGCAAGGCGTAAATAATCCCAGCCGCAGCCTAAATGAAGGCCCTTACCATTCCCTAAAATGAAAAAGGATATTAAACCCATTATCCGTCCAGAGTAGACTAAGATATCCAGTAAACTCCAACCAAAAATCCCTAAAAGCATCTATAGTTAAAGAAAAATATGAAGTAAAAGAATGATATTTGATCCCCAAGCCTTATTACTCATCAAGTTTATTTGCCTGCTGACTAGCACGGCTGCCGTCGCATGGGGACTCATTGCACAACCTTTAAAAATTGCCACTCAAGCCAGTATGCGCTTTTCTCTGGCGAACTTGTTCGTCCTCCTTGGCATCATACTCAACAGCCAACGCACCGAAGCCTCCAGTTACTTTTTTTGGTTCTGCTCGGATATGGCGATTTTATTTGGCTTCATTCTAGCGCGTTGGGGAACGAAGGCGCTTTTCAGACTCAAGCCCAGCGTAAAATCGGATCTTATTCTTTTAGCACTCACCGCTGGTGTGATGCTCTTGGTTCCACCTAATTTCAGCTCCGAACGCATTTTGGCCATCGTATTCTCAGCCTGCGCCGCGCTCATTTTCGCCATGTTAACTCGAGATAACTATCTTGCCATCAAACGCGATACGGGAAATCGAGTTGCCATCGCTATGGTTATGCCTTTAGTCGCCATGGTGGGTATTTTTATCATTCGTATCTTTATCGCCTTACTCTCTCCCGAAGAAAGTCCGATGTTTATCGCCATGCACACACAAGAAGCCATACCTGTGCTTTGGTTCTATGTCTTTCTGGCCCTATTGATCAATATCGTGATGATAGGTAATGCCATGACTCGGCTTGTCAGTAAAATCCGCATGTTAGCGGAGCGGGACCAACTTACAGGCCTGTGGAATCGCCGTGCTATGCATAAGTTTTTAAACAATATCCATCAACGCTGGCTGCGGGATAAAGTACCTTACAGTATGATTTTATTGGATCTTGATCATTTTAAAGACATCAACGATCAATATGGGCACGATGCGGGCGATCTCGCCCTGCTGACGGCGGCGAGACTGTTTGGATCAGTATTGCGAGAAAATGACGCCCTATGTCGTCACGGTGGAGAGGAGTTTCTGGTAATTTTACCCGCAACTGATGCCCCCGCGGCCAGAGTCGTCGCCGAGAAATTGCATCAAGTACTTAAGGATAATTCATTTATATGGCAAGGTGTTACGATAAAAATCCATGTCAGTTTAGGTTACGCCACGATTTATCAAGGATGCCAACCTGACAAACTACTCATTCAAGCAGACCAAGCTATGTACCGCGCAAAATCTGAGGGCAGAGACCGTATTTGCCAAGCTTGCTAGGCTTTCGCAACATAACGCTGCAAAGATTAATCTCCTTTCGCAGGCCAAGCCAAAGTCTCGGGCTCACGCCATGAAACTAGCGCCTCAGTGACACCTTCAGCGTCAAAATGCTCACCTTGAGTCGGCAAATCCCGATAAGCGTAATCACGCCAACCTGTCACGTCATCACCATAGCGAAAATGCAGACAATATGCATGCAGATAACACCGATCCGCAGCATCTCCGCCGTATAAATCATCCCCTAAAATGGGTACACCTAAGCTCGCCAAGGCAACTCTTAATTGATGGGTTTTACCTGAGTGGGGTTTAAGCAAATATAAACGCAATCCCTCGCTAACACTCAAGGAGAAAAACTGCGTAATCGCTGGATTCTCTTTAGTCCGCAGTAACTTAAACATGCTACGACGCGACTTTGCCATGTCACCAATCACCCAGCCTTGCTTCTTCTTCGGCTTGCCTTTCGCGAGGGCGAGGTAATATTTCTGCACTTTATGGGCGGTAAACAGCTCAGTAAATTGCTTGGCGGCGACCGCGCTCTTAGCCAGAATCAACAGACCGGACGTGGGCGTATCGAGTCGATGAACAGCAAAAAGCTTAATCCCTAAATCTTGCTCAGCCTGCGCCACCACGCCTGCAGTCCCATCCTGACTGTGGAAATGCACTTTGGCTGATTTGGAAATAACAATAAAATCAGCCTCATCGGCTATGATTCGATACATGGAGTACTCGGCGTTGTAATGCGGATCATCGACTTAAAACTGAATAGTGACGACTAAGCCAGGATGATTATCCGTGAGATTAATTTTGGCATTGTGCCGTGAGAGAATCGCTTTGACCATAGATAATCCTAAACCAGTGCCCTGTAAATGTCGGCTAGGGTCGAGGCGCACTAAGCGTTCGAATACTCTTTCTTTACTCTCGTCTGGAATACCAGGGCCATTATCGCGGATCTGAATTTGTGGGCCTGACTGAATAATCTCAATCCGCGCACCTTGGCCAGAATACTTCATCGCATTATCGACAAGATTATATAAGGCTTGGAATAATAAGTATTTATCACCAAAAACCTTATGATCTGTCAGTAACGATAAACTCAAGGTTTGCTCGTTAGATTCAGCCACAGCATCGGCCATATCCAATAAGTCAGTACACAGTTGCGCTAGGCTTAACTCCTGCAAATCGAGTGTCTGCTGACCTTCTTCGATACGCGTGAGCGATAACATGGCATCAAACGTCGCTAAACAATGATCGAGTTCCTCGGTCAAAATGGCGCAACCTTCGCTAATCTCATTGCTCGGCTTACTCGCCAACTCTTCAATACCAATACGGATATGTGACAGTGGAGTACGTAAATCATGGGCGATATTATCGGTCGCACCACGCACTGCCATCAGGTTATTTTCGAGAATATCTAGCACATTATTAAACTGCAGCGCCAACATATCGAACTCATCCTGACGCCAACTCAAGGGTAAGCGGGTGTCATAATGACCGCGTTCAATCTGTTCACTCAAGCGGTTGTATTGCACTAATCGACGTAAAATCGCCTTAGAAAATAGATAGCCGAGCGCTAAAGTCAACACTACGGTAAGCATGACAGCCGTCGCGGCGGCACTGATAAACTTATCAATTAACGTCGCTAAGTTATCGGTACGGGTCGCAATCAATACTGGGCCGTAGCGGGTCATCACCAGACCGCCGGTAAGAATATGCAGCTTATCCGGGCCACCGGTTAAGATAGGAAAATCCCGCGTTTGCGGCAGCATGGGCATGCCTTCGGGCATAAAGCTCAAGGCACCGACCATATCGTAGCTATTACGCCAAGCGATCAGGGCAGTTTGTGGATCGGCGGCGCGGATTTGAGCGGCAAAACTACGGCGATCAACCGTTAGGGCAAGTTGCTGATAACGTTGGGTCTCTGACTCTAAATATTGAGTCACTTGATACTGCTGCTCAATAATCAACTGTCGATAAAGGGCAAATAGCAACGCCCCGATGATCACTATCACTAAGGTCGAAAAAACGATTGTGATGCGCCAGGCGCTGCTTTGGTAAGGCTTAATGCCTTTGTCGTAAGCGATAACCCGCTCCCCTCACGGTTTCGATAAGCTCGCCATGGCCTAACTCTTCAAATTTACGGCGTAATTTTGCGATATGCACATCGATGACGTTCGTGCGCGGATCGAAGTGATAATCCCACACTGCTTCGAACAATAAGGTGCGGCTAATAACTTGATTAGCATGTTCCATCAGATACTTAAGTAACTGGAACTCTTTTGGCTGTAGCATCAACTCCTGCCCGTCTAAAGTGACATTACGGGTCAGTAACTCCATCTTCAAACCACCAACAACGAGATCAGTGGTCACAGGCACAGATTGCCCACGGTGCATCAGTTTTTCAGCGCGGACTAATAACTCGGAGAAAGCAAACGGCTTAGTCATATAGTCGTCACCACCTGCCCGCAAGCCTTTTACTCGCTCATCAACGTGCGCTAAAGCGGATAAAATCAGCACTGGTGTTTGATTACCCGTTGCCCTTAAGGCGGCCAGCAATTTTAAGCCATCGAGCTGAGGTAACATGCGGTCAAGGATCACGAGATCGTACTGACTACTCGTGGCGAGTGACAAACCTTGGTGGCCATCGCTCGCCGTTTCGATATTGTGGCCCTGCTCAAGAAATCCTTTGACGATGTAATCAATCGTCGTCGCATCATCTTCAACTAAAAGTATTTTCATCTGTATGTTGCGCTCCTCAATCTTAAGCACTCGTGTGAGCGCTCGATTGACTTAGATATTTCAATCCCACTTGAGTAAAGGTAACGGTCGTAAATTTTCGACATCAAAGGCCAACTTAAACTTACCCGTATCGTCTAGCAGCTTAAGTTCTAAGTAACTGATACCTAAGTCGTGGTCTAACTTTGCTTCGGTTAAGAAGGCTTTATGATCTTTAGTAGCCTTAACGATTAGACCTGAAAAGGTTTGATCTTTTGCCGCGATCATACGCGTTGCCTCAACCTCACCCAGATCATCGGCGCTTACTTTACTCGCCTTTTGTTTCAGTAACTTACCATCACGGGCACGATATTCAAACCGCGTTATAGAGTTTGCTAAAGGATTAATCAACTCAAACTGATAGACTAATTCACCCTCTTGCTCTTCCATATGAAATTCGGCAATCACACCGGAGAACCCTTTTTCAATCTGCTGCATAACGCTCAACGGCGGTACATAGTCTCCACCCGCAAACATCGAATACATGCTCTGAGCCGCCGTTGCGACACCAGATACCAACATGAATCCTAGCAACCATAGTCTCATGGCCCCTCCATTTAAATCAGCTAAGTTTGTATCTTATGAGACAATCAGTTAGAAGTCGATGGACCTATTGCGCCTGTATGCAATTCCAAGCTAATCCCTCACAATTTACCACTGGATATAGAATCACACTGTGTCAGCGTTAACTCTGGTTCGGCCATCAATTGATCTGAAATCCAACGTCAACAGAACCTAAATCGCTGATAAGCCAAACACTAAATCATTTTGTGGCTAATGTGTAAAGTCTACCTAATACCAGCTTAAACACCGATGGAAACAAGATTAAGCTTTGATCATCTGAGGATTTTTAAACATGACATTTTCAGTGATAACCCTCAATTTCGCCATTTAGAATCAAGAGGATTGAATTTTAGCGGGTATTTTAGTCTATCTGTGTCATTAAAAAGTGGGATTGGCAAATAAATCTCCCTCGACTAAAGTCAGATAACTTAGCGTCAGGTAACGGTATTTTTAAATCGGAGTGAAAATGAAACCAGTCATACGATGGATAAGCTTAAGCTTGTTACTAATAGCAGCATTAAGCGCTTATGCCTATGGCAGCGCCACCAGTGCATTGGTGTTCATCATCTTAGGCATGCTATTGGAAGGGACATTTTGGATTGGATTACTCGGTAAGCGAAAAACAAAATAAACAGCCTCAGTTAATTTGCAGCTAATGCGTGATTCGCCCTAACGATCCCAGTGTGAAATCGGCGCAGGCATAGCATAGGCATACCCCTGTTGATAATCGCATCCCAATAAGGTTGCCACATCAATGTGCGTCAAAGTCTCCACACCTTCACAAACAACCTGCATTCCTAATCGCTGTAAATACTCAACTAAGCTCGTCAACATACGCATTGAATGTGAAGAGCGACAAGCTTGCAGCAAAAGGGAACGGTCTAACTTGATGACATCATAGGGCAATACCATCATACGCAAGAAATTACATTCTTGGGTGCCAAAATCATCCAGTACGATGCTGGCTCCTCGTGCCCGTAACATTTCAATCAATTCATGCTGTTTATCATCTAATAAAGTGTGTTCTAACACTTCAAACCAAATTTTGATGCACAGCACTTTTGCTTGAAGCAACAGCATTTGTAATAAATTTTGGTAAGTCACACTGTATGGCATAGGATTTAAATTAATGGACAGTATGCCAACGCCTTGATCGGCTAATCGAGGTAAGTCTTTGATAATCGACCTCAACATCCATATATCAATATGCAAAGCAGCATTTTTATCTAACAATAAAAAATCAATACCTGTATATGCATGACGCTTGGCATCCCAACGGCGTGCAAGTGCTTCATATCCTATAACGGTTTTATCAACCCCGATAATAGGCTGATAAAAAGGCATAACCACATCAGACATAATGCAGCTTGCAATATCTTCACTCACTTTTTTACGCTTAACTGACAGCATAGATACCTACAGAATATTAATATATCTGACTTATTTTTAACTAAATTGGCACTCGTTTCTATCAGATAAATCCTAAAAACAAAAAATCACTGCACTTTATTATAGGACTATTCCTATTAACGCATAAAAATCATCCATATAAAATACAGCTAAAATGTTGTTCCAATCGAACAGCAACATCAACCAAAAATGAAATAAAGGCAACTCAATACAAGGTAACTCAATAATAATGCGATTATATTTAGCGCTGTTTGGTATTATTTTTTATAGCTCTCAAGTTTATGCTGCGGCAGAAATAAGCATAGGAACCTTATTTGACTATATGCCTAGCAATAAAACCACTTATTTGAAAAAAATAATGAACATAGGTGATTCAACCGCATTTATTAAAATATCGATTAACGAAATAAAATATGATGAAAATGGCCAACCCTATGAAGTGCCAGAACAGGAAACAGAAAACCGCGCCTTGATAGCGAGCCCGTCTCGCTTAATTATCCCAGCCAAGGGAGTACAAGCAACGAGATTGTTATTCTTAGATAAAAAAGACACAGAACGTTACTTTAGAGTTCGCTTTGTACCAGTGCAGCCAAAAAACAATGATGGATTTGATGAGCAAAAAACTGAAAAAATTCGTGAAGAACTCACGGCCGGAATACAAATACTAACAGGTTATGGGGCATTTTTATTTATCACCCCAGAAGAACCTAAATACTCAACTGAAATAACGGAAGACACAAATAGCGCAGAAATAAAAAATAACGGGAATACGACTATCATTTTAGATTTTTTTGAATCATGTAACAAAAAAACCAAAGAGTGTTCCACAGCGACCAAATTGCACATCTTACCCGGTTCAAAAAAACAACTGGTAAAAAATAGTAACGAAAGCTATCACTTTCAATTGATTGAAGGTGATAAAACCAAAAGCATAGTTATTGGTAACTAATGCATCCTAAAGGAGACTGTAATGAAAATATGGAAAGCGGCCCCAATAACCTTATTAGTGGCCATGAACTCATTTGCGGCTGAAAAGATTGAACATCAAGTCACTGTGATTGCACAAATTCCGTCAGAGAACTTTTTTGTGCAACCAACAGGCAATGATAACTGGATCAACAGCCAGCAAAAGTTAGCATATAACGCCCATACAAAAAAGCTAGATCAATTAAATAAGCAACTAGAAGTTAAAAGTACCATTGGTGCTATTACAGGTTACTTATCAAACCCAGCCATTATCGCCAGTGGCAATGATAATATTGCACTAACAGTTAAAGTGGGCGGTATTGAACTGAAGACATCTGCGACAGAATTAGTCGATGTCGACAATGCTAAAACGGGTAAAACCCTTGGACTAGAGATCATTCCAACTGTCCCAGCAAGCGGCTATGTCGCAGGTAACTACCAAGGCATGGTCAATATGATTTTCGAATCTGAAGCACCACCTAAAAAACCATAGAGATTTATTAAGTTAAATTTCAAAAAAGCTCCCGCAAAGGGAGCTTTATTAATTTTCAAGTTAACGACTCATGCTTTTCATTTTTTCGATATGAGGCAACACACTTGTCATCTTTGATCCTGACTATTCTGATCGCAACGCTAATCTTTAGCTCTTGCTCTTTGGCTAATAACACGCCATCGGACTCGCTCAAGCTGCTAAAGCAATATCAAGACTTACCTGATGGATTTTCTGAGCATTTTTTCAATGCCCCATTAACAGTAAGAATCACCATTGATAATAAATTGCTTGGCGAAGGTGAAATAGTGTTAGGACTCGATACCAGTGTGCAACTATTAAAACTCATAGACGTGAGCGAAAGCGATCTTGACGAACGTCAGCAACAATTATGGATAGCGCAATTAAACCAAAAACATAAGTTGGGTTTGTGCTCAAAAGGCTGTCAGGGCGGCATATTAGCGATTGAATATAATTTGGAGAACTCTCAATTATCTATTTTAACGGCCAATATCGAAAAGCAGCCATCAAACTCACACTACTATGCCTTGCCTGAACAAGGCAGCTACGGCGCGCTATTTCGACAACAACTCAATTGGAGTCAATCCAATGAGAGCGATTACGCAGGCCGTTATAATTTGCAAGCCCAAGCAAGTTTAGGCCAGTGGACCACACTGCTTGAAGGTGAAGTCACTCAAAATAATGAAGAGACACTCAACTCGACTATTCAACAGTTGTATACAGAACACCAAAACGAAGGACACTTCTATCGACTCGGGTATTTCTCCCCTTATGCCCAAGGTTTAGTTCGTCAGCCCATCATTTATAGCGGCAGCTCACAAGCTGTGATGGGCGTGATGTTGGGTGACTCTAATCAGTTATTGGTCGATCAAGCCTATGCCAGTGCCACACCCATTTATGTCACTCCGAATCGTGCAGGTGTGGTAGAAATCTATCAAAATGGACAATTGATCAACTCGCAACAGATTAACGCTGGCTTACAAGCCATTGATACTAAAGTATTACCATCTGGCATATATGAAGTTGAAATTCGGATTCTAGAAGATGGCCAAGTCACTGAACGTCGTCGAGAAATCATTAACAAACCCATTCAATGGCAAAACACTGAAGAACCCTTTCGGGTGAACTTGTTTGCTGGAGAAAAGTTACAAGATATAACGAATTGGGATGATGAAAGCAGACGCGGACTCAGCACGGGGGTACTCGCAAACTACTTATTAACACCGGCGATCATCCTTGGCGCCGCGGCTCAATTTATGGATAAAGGTTGGCACTACAGCATTTCGGCTGATTGGGACTGGAACCAACAACTGCGCTTTTTTGGTAACTGGGTGATGAATGAACAACAGGGCAGCGATTTTGATTTACAAGCAGTTTATAGCTATAGACACGGCAGCTTTGTACTCAGCCATCAGCAACAGCTCAATCAATCGCAAAGTAGTGATATCACGAACTCTAATCCCCAAAAGACGAGTGTATCTTTGCAACATAACTTAGGAAATGGTCACTCTGTTTCGGCCTATTTGTCACATCAATCCGAGCAAGGTCAAGGAATTGACTTAGGTTGGCAGTACAGCGGCAAACTCTGGGGACGCCAAATGAGCTGGAGTTTAAATGCGTTCGATCGTCCTGGCAGCATTAACACTTCAGGCCAGCGCGACCAAGGCGGAGCACTTTATTTCAGTATGAACTTAGGCGATCAAACGCGTCGAATGGGTGGTGGCTTAGGCAGCAGAACTTCACGTTCTGGCGGGCAAGAACAGCATGCCTATATTGATTACCAACAGCAACTAGACTGGCGTGGCATTGAAACCATAGGGATGGGACTAAACACGGATAGCTATGGTGTTGGTGCAACCGCCAATAGCCGCTTTAGCAATAATATTGTTAGCGGGGATGCCTATGCACAGTCATCGTCCTATAACAGCGGCATCACAGGAGGTATCAACCTTGATAGCATGGTTGCACTGGGGCAACAGGGTGAACTCAGCATCTCAGGCCAAAGCCAAAACCACGATGCGGGCATGATAATCGATGTCATGGCTGATACCCCAGACATCCTTTTACAAGCAGAAGATGAGCACGGTGGCAGTGTCACCTTAAAGCCTGGGCGCAACTTAGTGCCAGTGACCGCCTATCGCAGTGGTAGCGTACAACTCGCCATACAGGACTTTGATGACACACCTTCAGTCATCCAACCGAGCGTATTGCATTACCACCTCAATAAGGGAGGCGTCAGTTACCAACAAATCAGAGTCATGAAGACTGTCACTGTGATTGGCCGCTTAGTGAATCAACAGGGATTGCCGCTTAAGGGCGCGCTTATCGCCAACCATGCAGGGCGCAGCTTAAGTGAAGCTGACGGATTTTTTGCCGTTGAAATGAGTGAACACCATCCGAGCTTGCAAGTGGAATATCAAGGTATACAAGAGTGCAACCTTGAACTCGATTTACACCGAGTTAAACGTGAACAGAATCTATTGCTATTAGGCAATATCACTTGTAATACCCAAACATGGGCACAGCAAACATTAACAGAGAGCCTAGCCAAGTGAACTATCGTTACGCTTTATATACTTTAATGGGATATCTACTACTTAGCCCATTAACAGAGGCAGCTACCATTCAAGTTACTGCTGAATATAAACCTGCGCCCTATGATATTAATGGTAGTAAGTTTATTAACACGACACCATGTTCAGTAGACTGGCAAGTAGAAGGATTCTGGTGTAACGGCACTGCCTCACTAGAAAAAGAGCAGGCTATAAATATACCAATAAAGATGACCTCACGACTCGTCAGCAATGATGATAAATTGGAGCATGCCATTACCTATCAGAAATTTACAGGCGAAAAGACCGTTGAGTTAACTAAAAAAGGTGGAGGATCCTCTCATAGAATGAAGTTTAAATTAACGCAAATTGGCGCAAGTCAAACACCAAATATTATAAAAGAAGCTGGCACAAGTGGGACACTTTGGCTAGAAACAACTGTGCAGGGTGATTGTAGTTTTAGACAACAAACTTGGGCTAGCCCAAGTATATTTGAATATTTCTATGATATAAAGAATGCCAACCAAAAACTAGGAGGGATTTGTTACAACAATATATTTAACACTACATTCACCTCAAAAAATATTACCCTCCAAAGGATTTATATTGGTTATAAACTGCAACCTCCCGATCCTTTAAAGATGGAAAATGGTACTTATAAAGGCAATATAACCCTGAGCCTTGGACGCAATAAAGATCTCGACTTTGGTGATGCAACCTATTCAGACTCAAACGTAACCATAGAATTTACCTTAAGGGTCACGCATCAACTTAAGTTAGAATTCCCTGCTGGCAGCAATAAAGTAATCTTGCAACCGCCTAAGGGCTGGGCACCATGGATGAACAGCGGAAAAACACCGCCCAACTTAAAGGCTGAATTGCCGTTTAAGCTTTGGTTTAGCGCACCATTTGATGTTTCATTGAGTTATTGCCAATATCAAAACAATGGCCAGTGCCAACTTAAAAACATTAAAAACAGTCACAAAACAAATATAGAAATCAGTTATATAAATGGTATAGGAAAATCAGTGCCGCTATCGACATCAAAGTACCATTTTACAAATACAGATGGGGAATATATCAATGTTGCAAGAAAGCTATTGTTTGAAATTAACAAAACCAACTTAACTGAAATGATGAAATATCCAGGAAGCACTTACCAAGGGGATGTAACTATTATGTTCGAGGCTGAAATTCCTCCATTTTAACATTAAAATAATCCCTGTTGCTGTGCATAATGAAACAATTCACTGTCACTTTTTAAACCGAGTTTTTGCATCGCATTGGTTTTTTGGGTACTTATGGTTTTTACACTGCGGTGTAAATAGCTGGCAACTTGAGTCACTGACATGCCGTTTGCCAGTAAACGTACCACTTCTATTTCTTTCAGTGAAAGTTCAACTGGGATGGTATATTGATTAATACCTTGTTCATTTAATAATTCACGGACAGTTTCGCCAATGTAAACAGAGCCTAACAATACTTTTTTAACTGTTTTTTCTAATTCGGCAATGACTGATTTTTTTAATAATAAGCCTTGTATTCCAATCTGTAACAGCGCTTGTAATACACCTAAATTATGTACTTGAGTCAACACTATTATGGGCAAATTTGGATATTTTCGTCTTAGCTGTTTAATCATGGCCATACCATCGACATTGTCATCATTAGGCATACTAAAGTCTGTGATCAATAAGTCACATTCATGTTGTTCTAATGTACGCCATAATTCGGAAACATTATTTGCTTCAGCAACAATGTCACAACTTGGCTGCATTTCAGCCATCAAACTACGCACGCCAGTGAGTATAATAGGGTGATCGTCGGCAAGGATGATCTTAAAAGCCATATATAACTCCTCGTGATAATGTGAACTTATGGATGCCTTATCTATACTACTTGGCATCGGTGTTTTTTTCGAGACTTAATACACTTTGGTCATAGAGATGAGTGCGACTCAAAAATTGCGTTACCAACTTCTTTGCATCTTCAGTTGCTTATCCCTGCTATGCATGACTTTTATCACTCATGCCGAACAGCCCAAAACCACAACAATTAGAGTAGGCGTACTCGCCAATGGCTGGGGACCTTTTCAACAAATTAATGACCAGATAACAACGGGATTTAGTGTCGAACTCATACAACTGCTCGCCAAAAATCTTAATTATCAAATTGACTGGAAGGTTTATCCCAATTGGATGAGCCTCTATTCTGCTGGCTGTAATGGGGAAGTCGATGTCTTGCTTGACGCTTTTCGTACTGTTGAACGTACTCAATGCCTTATGTTTAGCCGCTCATACTACACCTCCCCTACTGTTGTCGTTATTCGTTACGACAGCCGATTTTTTCGCGATGTGAGTGAATTTGGCCAAGCTCGGATCGCCGTTGAAAAAGGATTCTCGACGGAGAAATTAGTCAAACTGCATTATCCAACCGTAACAGAAGTAACATTTTCTAATACAGAACAAGCACTTTCCTCCGTCATTGATAAAACGACCGATGCCTATATCGGTAATCTTCATGTTGCTAACCAATACATTAGTGCACACCCTGAACTTCTTATCGTTGCCCAAGCCCCCCTGATGATGGAAAACTTACATTTAGGGATCACGAAG
This sequence comes from Shewanella sp. NKUCC05_KAH, assembly GCF_019345585.1. Taxonomy (NCBI): domain Bacteria; kingdom Pseudomonadati; phylum Pseudomonadota; class Gammaproteobacteria; order Alteromonadales; family Shewanellaceae; genus Shewanella; species Shewanella sp. NKUCC05_KAH. The sequence continues at coordinate 49,575 of NZ_JAHKQZ010000017.1, read as the reverse complement.
AACAATAGCCTGCTTGTAACACAACTCGATAACGCCTTAATGGCTCTGAGTGTAGAAGAGCGCAATGCTCTCGAAGTAACTTGGCTAGGTATGGGTGATCTTCATTTTTTAGGCCACAGTAATTTTCTACTTAGACCCAATGAACGCGAATGGCTGGCAGGTTTACCTTCACTCAGAGTCGGATTTGTAAGTCATTGGATGCCATTCTCTTCGGTTAACAATAAAGGCATCTTGGTTGGTTTACTTGCTGATTATCTTGAACAGTTCAGAGAAAAACTAGGGCTTGATTATGCGGCACAAAAAACCAGAACGTGGGATGAAATCCAAAGCGCACTCGTTAATCATGAGATTGATCTCGCCATTATTCCAACACGATTGAAAGCACAATATCCAGACTGGCACATGAGCGAAGTGTTTACGTCTTTCCCTATTGTTATAGCCACTGCCCGCAACAGTCCGCGAATCGCGGGGCTGTCAGAACTGAACTTTCAACGCGTGGTCATCACAGATAATCTACTGCTGCCAAGCATTAAAAAAGCCTATCCGAATATCGATGTTGTAGTTTCAGCCAATCCTGACGAAGGTCTGACCTTAGTCGCAAAGGGCAAAGCAGCGGCTTACATAGGTAATTTGGCCGTTGTGACTATGCTCATCGACGACAAATTTGACGATGAATTACGAGTAGCGGCACCAACGCCTTATAAAGATGAACTCGCTGTTGCCGTTCGTGAACCTTATTGGCCACTTATCCCATTAATTAACCGTGTTTTCTCCAGTATGAGTGAGAAAGAAAAACAGCAGATCCGCAATACTTGGCTAGCCGTAAATTACAGCGAAGGCATCTCTTGGCACACCTTACTCAAAACACTACTGCCGATTGCGATAGGGTTACTACTTTTCATTGGCGGCTTAACCATAGCCTATTTAAAACTCAGGCAAGAAATCAATAAACGGCGCATCGTCGAAAATGCTCTAGCCATCGCAAAAGAAAACGCCGAGCAAGCCACTAAAAGAAAAGCTGAATTTCTCGCAGCCATGAGCCATGAGATCCGCACGCCCATGAATGGACTCGTGGGTATGGCAGAGCAACTCAGCTTTACCCCTCTTGGCATAGAACAAAAACAAATGGTGCAAATCATTAGTAATGGCGCGGAAGAAATCCTCCAAATCATTAATAACATTCTCGATTTTTCTAAAATAGACATGGGAAAAATGCGTCTAGAATCGACACCAATACTATTGCGTGAAGTTCTCGATAGTACGCTTAATATGGTCATGAATGATTTACGCACTAAAGGCTTAAGCCTCTACTTACACGTTGACCAAGACGTAGCAGCACGGGTAACAGGAGACAGTCTTCGCATAAAGCAAATCCTATTCAACTGGGTAAATAACGCCATTAAATTCACTGAACGCGGGTTTATTGAAGTCTCAGTCAAGCTTGAAGCCGAACAAGAAGGTCAACAATTACTGCTCATTGGCGTACAAGATACGGGTATCGGTATGAATACTGAGACTCAAGCGCGAATATTCAATATTTTTGAGCAAGCTGATGTCTCGACAACACGTAGCTATGGTGGTGCAGGTTTGGGCCTTGCCATTAGCCATACACTCGCCGAAATGATGGGCGGCGACATCATCCTGAATAGCGCCCCTCATTTAGGCACATTTATTGGTTTACGCATTCGGTTACCTGTGGTGGCTCAGAATGAATTTGATGAGCAATTACAGGGATTAAAAGCATATATCGCCATCGGCGATATAAAACTACGTCACACTTTATCTTGGCATTTAGCTTCATTAGGCATTGTATTAACAGAGAATAAAGCCAATGCAGACCTGTTGTTTACTGATAATGCTTCGGATGATCGGCAACACATACTCTGTACTCACTTTAATGAAGCACTGGGTTATAGATACCAAAATGAGCAATGTTTATTGAATGCTAACCCCTTAACATCGCAAGCTGTGAAGGATGTGTGTTACATCAACATGGGGTGGATTGATACTATCGTCTCAACCCCGCAAAGGGATATTCAATTTAAGTTTAACTGGCCAGAATGCAAAATATTATTAGTTGAAGATCATCAACTTAATCAGATATTGGTGCAGCGACAGCTGAAACAGTTACGCCTAACATGCGATATCGCAGATAACGGTGCCCAAGCGCTCGCCCTCATGCAAAAGACTCAATATGACTTAGTGTTATGCGATTGCCGCATGCCAGTGATGGATGGCTACACTTTTTGCCAACAAGTGAGATCGCAGGAAATCGAGGGGCAACATATTCCCATCATCGCACTCACGGCCAACGTGTTAAATGAACAGAAACAAAGGTGCATCGCAGTTGGGATGGATGACTTACTAGCAAAACCACTGCACTTAGATGAGCTGTATGAAATGCTTTTGAAATGGCTACCGTCTGCAAAACCAGCACTTATCGATATAAAAATATTAGAGGATGCCTTTGGTCGGGAAGAGACATTAAGCAAAATGCTATTAATGTTTAAAACTGAGCTCGAAACCTCACTTCAGGATATTCAACTTAAAACACCTCAACTTGCGGATAAGATCCATAGATGTGCTGGAACTATCAGTATGTTAGGGCTCACATCAATAGCAGAGCACGCTTGGATACTCGAAGAAAAAATGAGGCAACAGGGAAATAATAATGCTGAAGCGGAATTGGCTCAATTTCAAACGACAATAGCCCAATTGATAACTGAGCTAGACGCGATAATGCGAAATCGCACCTAAATGGTGGCAGGTTTACTCAGAGTTATCATGGTGGACTAAAGGCTAAGCTATTCCAAAATATGAATTTGTTCGGATTTGAGTGCCACTGTGGTTTGCATCCCCTTAGTAAGAGCAAGCTTTTGGGCAAAATGCAGCGAGACTTCAGTGTTAAGTTGTAACGGGGTGCCAGTAACGTAGCAGATAAGCCGAACGGATTCGCCCATCACCAGCATAGCGTCGATCGTGACATCTAATTTATTAAAACTGCGGCATAAACGCCCTTTGGAAATCGAATTAAAACGAATACCTTGATTGGGGATAACCCAACGGACTCGACTTCCCACAGGGCGCTCTTTGCCATAGTCGCAGGCAATTAGCTGCTCACCAAATTTAAGCCAAGTGAGATTTTTAATGCTGTCTTGAAATACCACTTCACCATCAAAAATATTTCTTAGCCCCATCTGCCTAGCCACAGCTTCATTTCGTGGCCGCGATAACACCTCGAAAGGTGCACCTTGCTGCAGCATCTTGCCTTGGCTGATCAAAATCATCGAATCAGCCAGCAGTAAGGCTTCATTTAAGTCATGGGTGACCATAATCACTGGGCAGAGTAACTGCTCTTTGAGGCGCGCAAGCTCAAGGTATAATCGCTCGCGAGTTTCCCTGTCCACCGCAGAAAAAGGCTCATCCAGCAACAAAACTGACGGTTCGCGAGCAAGCGCTCTGGCAAGCGCAACGCGCTGGCGCTGGCCGCCCGATAAATGCGCCGGTAATCGATCGGGTAATCCCTGTAGATTGACCCGTTCGAGCCAATCTTTCGCGCGCGGTATGCGTTCCGCCTTGGGAATATGATCAAGCCCAGCGACTACATTTTCTAAGGCAGTGAGATTCGGAAATAGCCCAAAATGCTGCGGCATATAACCGATATGGCGTTGCTGCGGGCTTAAGGCGATACGCGCTTTATCATCAAACCAAGGCCGATCGCCAAAGTGGATTTGTCCCGTATCGGGATGATTCAACCCAGCGATCATCCGTAGCAGTGTGGTTTTTCCACCGCCAGACGGCCCGACCACAGCAAGTACTTCACCCGCTTTACAGCGAAAATCGGCGTTGAGTTTAATGTGTTTATGATTTTGGATCTGACACTGCAGATCAGCGATAATTTGCACCACGCTGACCTCCTAAACGCCGCGATAGACTGGTTGTTAGTGCTAACGCCGTCACGGCAAACAGCAATAAGACTAATGACATAGTGCCAGCGGCATTAAAATCGAATGATTGCACACTGTCATAAATTGCAATCGAAATCGTCTTAGTCTCGCCAGCAATATTGCCGCCCATCATCAGCACAACGCCAAACTCCCCAAGCACATGGGAGAAGCACAGAACTAATGCCGTTAGCACACCCGGCCACACCATAGGCAATTCAATTTTAAGTAGAATTTTAAGTCGACTCATGCCGCAACAAGCGGCTGCGTCGCGAACATCATTAGGTACAGTTTCAAAGGCGCGTTGTATCGGCTGCACAGCGAAGGGAATATTAACTAAAACAGAGGCGATAACCAGACCTGAAAAGTGAAACACGAGTTGCTGACCCATGACTTGCTCAATCCATTGTCCGAGCCAACTTTGACTGCCAAGCCCCACCAGCAAGTAATAACCAATCACAGTCGGCGGTAATACTAAGGGCACCATGATCAGCGCCTCGACCCAAGATTTGCCGACAAATTGACGATAGGCTAATGCCCGTCCAGCCAATATAGCTAGAGGAATCAACACTAAAACTGTAATACCACTCAGCTTGACCGATAACCAAAGTGCCTGCCAATCCATCATGGTTGCTCTGGCAATGAAAAACCATAATCGGCCAAAACACGACGGGCACTATCGGCTCTTAAATAATCATAAAATTGCTGAGCTGTTTCACCCGCCTTGGCCATTAATGCCATACGCTGAAACAGTGGACTATGCATTTTTGCTGGCACTATGGCGTAATCGCTATGTTTGGCAAAAGTAGGAGACATAGCTAAAGAGAGCGCAATAATCCCGCCCTGGGTTGAACCACTAATCGCAAACTGCCCTGCTTGGGACACATTTTCCCCGAGGATCAATTTAGCTTGAATCGCATCCCACAACTGCACAAACTGCAATGCTTCTTTGGCCTTTTCGCCATAGGGAGCGTGATCAGGATTAGCAATAGCAAAACGGGTAATTTTTCCTGCAGCGAGTGCTTCGGCTAACCCCTTAAGTTCAGGATCAACGGACAAACGACCGGTTTTAGGTACAACAATAGCGAGTTGCCCTTGGGCATAAAGAACGCCAGCATCGCGGGCAACGCCAGCACTATGCAATTGCTGAATATATTTTTCATCCGCAGATAAAAATAATTCATAGGGCGCACCATTTTGGATTTGAGTAGCAAAATTGCCCGATGACCCATAGGATATTTTTACTTTTAGCCCAGTTTCATTGGTAAATTTTTGGCTAATATCATCGAGGGCAAAACGTAAATCAGAGGCAGCGGCAATTGCGGGAATCGCTGTATTATCCGCCGCGCGACTCGTCGATGGCACGACCGCCAAGCACCAGAGTAATGCAAAAACACAGGTATGAAAGAAACGGGTCAAACTCTGCATTGGGTCACCTTAGTGCAATATTCGCGCGGGTCTTAAACTGGCAAGCTGCGTTGCGACTACGAGTATCTCTGTCACGCGACTAGTCTTTGTGTTGCCATAGCTTAGCCGCCTGTTCATCGGCATCTTTCGCTTCAACCCAACTTTTACCTTGCTCGCCCGCTTCTAATTTCCAGAATGGCGCTTTGGTTTTTAAAAAGTCGATTAAGAATTCACAGGCAGCAAAAGCGGCCTTGCGATGGGCGCTGGTTACGCCGATAAACACAATCTGCTCACCCAAAGCCATAGTACCGACACGGTGAATAACCGTAACTTTATTAAGCGGCCAACGGCTACGCGCCTCGGCAACGATTTGTTCTAACACGGCTTCGGTCATGCCCGGATAGTGCTCTAAGGTTAAATCTGTCACCGCGGCGCCATCGTTAAAATCACGCACTTTGCCGACAAAAGTGACTACGGCACCATCGCTATCATCTTGAGCTAGCTGGCAATATTCGTCAGAAACACTAAAATCGACCTCTTGCACTCGAACTGCGGGTAATAAACGCATATTAACCTCCTGTAACCGGTGGGAAAAAGGCGACTTCATCACCATCGTTTACAGGCGTATCCCATTGACTAATGGTCTGATTTACCGCCACCAGCAATTTGTCAGAGGTTAATACTTTGGCCCATTTGTCGTCGGTGGCCGCCAGCGTTGCCCGTAATGCTTCGGCAGTTTGAGTCTGCTCGCTCGCCTCTAAACTTAATTTAGCTGTGCCCAACAATTCTCGAACTTGAGCAAAAAACAACACGTTAATCATAGTCTTCTCTCGTTTTTGATCCGCTAAACCTTAAAATGTCCCGACTTGCCGCCACGCTTTTCCAACAGACGGACTTGGGAGATCACCATATCTTTTTGCACAGCCTTGCACATGTCATAGATAGTTAACGCCGCCACTGAAGCTGCTGTTAACGCTTCCATCTCTACGCCCGTTTTGCCGGATAACTTGCACAGGCTAGTAATACGCACGCGGTTATGTTCAGGTTGTGCCTCTAAATCAACTTCAACTTTCGTTAGCATCAGCGGATGGCAGAGAGGGATAAGATCTGAGGTTTTTTTCGCAGCTTGAATGCCCGCAATACGCGCGGTCGCAAACACATCACCCTTGTGGTGGCTGCCACTCATGATCATCTCGAGTGTCGTGCTCGCCATCTCAATAAAAGCTTCTGCACGGGCTTCGCGCTCGGTAACGGCTTTTTCAGTTACATCGACCATATGGGCATTGCCATCGGCATTAATATGAGTAAATACATTGCTCATTGGAGCGATCCTTTAATTGAGGTCAAAACAGGGTACAAGGGAAATTGAACTTATACTCGCGCTAAATTGGCTATGGCAACAGACCTAAAACCAGGTCTAGCCGCCAATAGAGGCAAGATGCTGAGTGACACCTGTGATGCCTTGATGCAAGTAATGGGTTTCTTTCTTCTGGGCTAATTGACCGTGCAGACGCTCAATTAATTCCGCTTGCTGGTTAGAATGCTGTAGCAGATCACGTAAATCGACACCGGATTCCGTAAAGAGGCACAAGTGCAATTTACCCTTAGCAGATACCCGTAAACGGTTACAGGTAGCACAAAAATTATTGGCATAGGGCATGATCAGGCCGATACGGCCCTGATAATCGCTGCGGCTGAAATTTTGGGCTGGACCATCGGAGGCGCTTGGCGTATCTAATTGCCAGCCATCTGCCAGTAACTGTGCTTTGATGTCGGCGCCCGCTAGGTGATGTGCTTCAAAATACTCACGACCAAGACCCGTTTCCATCAGCTCGATAAAACGCAGGTCGATTGGCGTGTGTTTAATCCAGTGTAAAAAACGTGGCAAATCTTTATCGTTTAAGCCTTTAAGCAGTACGGCGTTGATTTTTACTCGCTCGAAACCTGCTGACAAGGCGGCATCAATCCCCCGCATCACTTCATCAAACTTATTTTCGCCGGTGATCTGGTAAAACATTTTGGGATCTAAACTATCCACGGACACATTGATACGACGCAAGCCAGCATCGAACCATTCTTTGGCATGCTTTTCGAGTCGATATCCATTAGTGGTCGTCGCAATAGTATGAATGCGCGGGTTATCGGCGACGACACGAATGATGTCGGTAAAGTCTTTACGCAGGGTAGGTTCACCGCCTGTAATGCGGATTTTTTGGGTGCCGACTTGGCTAAATGCGGAGACTAAGTTTTCTATCTCATTGAGAGATAAGAATTTTGGTTTACCTTCAGGATGATAACCATCAGGGAGGCAGTAACTGCATTTGAAGTTACAAACGTCAGTGACTGACATCCGTAAATAGTGAAATTTTCGACCAAAGCTGTCTTGTAATTGAGACATGATCACCTTTCCAAGTGTGGGAGGTGAGAGCATTTCTTATCCCACCCCGGTGGCATTATTACCACGGCTACACCTCCATATCTTTCGACTTAGGCAGGCAAGCTCGGAGAACCGTCGTCGGTGATTATAGGCCGAAAGTACTCACTAGCTATACCCCTAAACAGGTATTTATTAACCTAGATCACGCTAGCGTGAATAATCTGTGACAGTCCTCACCTAAAGATTTGTATTGAATTAGACTAAACAGCAGCTTAATCCACTGTGACCTTATCTTATTTTCAGGTAAGGTGGTGCAAGCAATAAAACGCCCGTTTACAAACTACAACACTCGATAAAAATCGGGGAAACGTGAAGGAAGAGGTGAACTGATGGAACGCGAATCAATGGAATTCGATGTTGTTATCGTCGGTGCTGGTCCAGCTGGCTTGGCCACGGCATGTCGATTAATGCAAATATCACAGGATTCAGGTAAAGAAATTACCGTCTGTGTGGTAGAAAAAGGCTCAGAAGTGGGCGCGCATATTCTGTCAGGCGCAGTGTTCGAGACAAAAGTGCTAGACGAGCTATTCAGCGACTGGCGCGAAAAAGATGCCCCAATAAAAACCGCTGTCACCCACGACGAAATCTACCTACTCAGCTCAGCCACCGACGGCAGAGTCATGCCTAATGCTTTTGTGCCAAAAACCATGCACAACGACGGCAATTTTATTATCAGCGTCGGTAATCTGTCCCGCTGGCTTGCCAATCGCGCAGAAGAACTCGGTGTCGAAATATTCCCCGGCTTTGCCGCCAGTGAACTGCTATTTAACGCCGATAACAGCGTTAAAGGTATTTTGATTGGTGATATGGGAGTGGGTGCCGATGGCGAACCCAAAGACAGCTTTATGCCAGGCATGGAGTTGCACGCTAAATATACCGTTTTCTCCGAAGGTTGCCGCGGCCACTTAGGCAAGCAACTTATCGAAAAATACCATTTAGATAATGGTAAAACACCACAGCATTACGGTTTAGGCTTCAAAGAAATTTGGAAAGTCCCCGCCGAGCAACACGAACAAGGCAAAGTCGTTCACACAGGTGGCTGGCCATTAACCGAGGGCGCATCGGGTGGCGGCTTCCTTTATCACATGGAAGATAATCAAATTGCGGTCGGCCTTATTATTGATTTGAACTACAAAAATCCGCATCTGAGCCCATTTGACGAATTCCAGCGCTATAAAACCCACCCTGTGATTGCTAAGTATTTAACGGGTGGCGAACGCCTTAGTTATGGCGCCCGCGCGATTACTAAAGGCGGCTTAAACTCGCTACCTAAGATGAGTTTTCCTGGCGGTCTTATCATAGGCTGCAACGCGGGTACGTTGAACTTTGCGAAAATCAAAGGCACTCACACTGCGATGAAGAGCGGAATTGTTGCAGCAGAAACCTTAGGTAAAGCCATGATGGCTGGGGTTGAAGGCGGTAAAGATCTCGACTGTTACCAAACCCACCTTGAAGAAAGCTGGCTATACGAAGAATTGCATAAATCCCGCAACTTTGGTCCAGCAATGCACAAATTTGGTACCTATTTAGGCGGCGCATTCAACTATATAGATCAAAACTGGTTTGGCGGAAAGTTCCCTATCACACTGCGTGATGAGCACCCAGACTATGCGCAAATGGCACCTGTGAGCGCTTACAGCAAGATTGATTATCCAAAACCCGATGGCAAGCTTAGCTTCGATAAACTGTCCTCAGTGTATCTGTCGAGCACTTATCATGAGGAAGATCAGCCCTGCCATTTACGTCTCAAGGACAGCAGTATTCCACTGGGCATTAACTTGACTCAGTTTAATGAGCCAGCACAGCGTTACTGCCCAGCCGGCGTGTATGAAATCGTCGAAGAGGCGGGTCAACCCAAGTTTGTAATCAATGCGCAAAACTGCATTCATTGCAAAACCTGCGACATTAAAGATCCGAGCCAAAACATCACTTGGGTTACACCGGAAGGCGGTGGTGGTCCAAACTACCCCAACATGTAACATTTGGATGATAAATGTAAATTATGGCGCTCAGTGGAGCGCCTTTTTTTCACCTTTTACACGAATAGTTCACTTTTTTTGCTTGCCCTTACTCGCGACATTGGCCACAATTGCCACACAAAAAAGAGTTCGTTTTCAATCACCATCTCATTTCCATCTATACTCTACATAATTAGATCTACAGCAAGACCAACAGGTTAGGCCAAATAAGTGTTCTATACGCTGTTTTATTCGGCAACCGGCCTAGACTAAGGTTAACTTTTCACATTTCTGTCCGATAATCTTTTACCGTACAAGAGTGCGTTGACCGATAACTCAAAATAGTCCAACACAGGCATATTGATATTTATGATATTTAATAACCTCACCATTAAGCAGAAAATTCTGTTAACAGTGACATTTGCAGTACTGTTGTCGACCATACTCGTCGGCGTATTAAGCCAACGTAGCGCGAAAAATGTCGTACAACAAAGGATGTTAGGTTCGGAATTACCGAGCTTAATGATGCAAATTCGCAATAAGATCGATCTCGACATTTCCACTTTGATGAATGCTGCAGAGCAATTGGCCAGTAGCCGCATGTTACTGCAATGGCTAGAAGACGGTAGACCACAGGCCCAAGAACCCCAAGTCGTAGCCCAACTCAAAGACATCACTCGTCAGTATAAGCTAGCACAAGCTTCCTACGCAGATAGACAAACTGCCGCCTACTACACTCAAGATGGTTTTCTGCGAGTGCTCACTCCTGCGCAGGATGGCTGGTTTTTTGGTTACCGAGACAGTGGCCAAGAACGTATGTTGAACGTATTTACTGAGGCCAACGGCGAAGTCAAACTCTTCATCAACTACCAACAACCCAATGGTCGCGGCTTAGTCGGGCTTGCTAAATCACTCGATGACATGGTGCGTTTGCTGAGCTCGTTTAAGATTGAAGAAACTGGTTTAGTCTACTTAGTGGATGCTAAAGGTGAGGTAAAACTCCACCCAGATACGAGCCAAATTGGTAAGAGCAGCCTAAGCAACTTATACAAGGGTGCGAGTTCAAGCTCATTATTAAACCGCAGTGATTTCAATCTGATCAATACCAAAATCAATGGCGAAAACATGCTGGTTGCCAGTAGTTATATCGCATCTATGGATTGGTACTTAGTCGCACAGGTGCCAGAGGCCGAAGTATTCGCACTATTAACCGAAGCGGCTTATCAGATCTTAATCTGGACGCTAATAATTGCAGCGGGCTTTATTGTACTCGCCATCGTAGTGGCAGGTTCTGTGAGTCGTCCTATTGCCCAAGTTGCCGCCATGTTCCACGACATAGGCGAAGGCGAAGGTGACTTACGTCAACGTCTACCAGTCAATGGTGAAGATGAAATTGCACAGCTCGCCAAAGGATTTAACAGCTTTATCAGCAAGATACAGGAATCTGTCATCGAAGTGGCACAAACCAGCGAACAGCTCGGTTTCTCGGCTAAGGATGTGTCGAATCAGGCACAACAAACCTTAGAAGACAGCCACGAGCAGAAAGATCGCACTATGATGGTGGTAACGGCCATTAATGAAATGGGCGCGACGGTTAACGAAATTGCCAGTAATGCCGCCCAAGCTGCGGTTGCCGCCAGAGATGCAGATACTGAAGCCAGCAGCGGCCAAGTTGTGGTAACCCGTGCCCGCGATACCATTAACCAATTGTCGAAAGACGTTGGCCAAGTGGGTGAAGTGATTGAGTCCCTCGCGACCCACACTAAATCCATCGGTGGTATTTTAGATGTGATCCGCGCAATCTCTGAGCAGACTAACTTGTTAGCCCTTAACGCGGCCATTGAAGCAGCACGTGCCGGCGAAGCTGGACGCGGATTTGCTGTCGTGGCCGATGAAGTACGTAACTTAGCCTCACGCACAGCAGCATCGACCAATGAAGTGCAAGGCATGATCGACAAGCTGCAATCGGAAGCCAGCCGCGCGGTTAATGCGATGGCCCAGAGCCGTACCCGCTCCCACGAAGGCGTTGTGGCCGTCGATGAAGCCAGCAAATCGTTAATTGGCATTAGCGATCGCATTGGTCTTATCAGCGACATGAACATTCAAGTTGCTGCGGCAACGGAAGAACAATCCACAGTGGTGGAGGACATAAACCGTAACGTCACTGAAATCAATGACATTACTCAACGTACTGCCAATACTGCACAAGCGGCGGCACAGGCGAGTTTAGCCTTGAATCAACTGTCACACCGCTTAGATACCTTAGTGGCCAAGTTTAAGGTGTAAAATCTTAAAACTTACGCCATAAAAAACGCCTTAGATGTTTCCATCTAAGGCGTTTTTCTTTAACTCGCAGAGGTAATTAATCCATAGCAATAAATTTAATCGTTAATGGATAGCGATACACTTTACCTTCGCTGGCCTTAATAATCGCCAGCACAGTGCACACCAAATCGAATATGCCGAGTATGGCTAAAAAGATGAAACCAATGCCGACCAAAGCTAATACGCCACTGATGATCACATAAATCAACAGGCTCAATTTAAAGTTCAAGCAACTACGGCCACATTGATCAACAAATGCGGACTCTTCACGCTTCATCAGCCAAATGATCAAAGGACCAAGAATAGAGCCCAACGGCACTAAGTATCCAATAAAACTTGAGGCGTATACCAGTAAGCCAAAATCTTTATCACTTTTTGTCACGGGTTCAATCATAGGTCATCCCTGTTTTATCATTTTGAATATAAAGCCTTATTTTCCACTCGGCCCATATAAACGCATTTGCCAATCTTCTACTGTCTGTAATGCTAAACGGCGTTGTAGGCTATTAACCCAACTCAGCGCTAATCCCTCGCAGGAAGCTAAACGATCATAGGCACTAGCATTAAACGTTGGCGAGAAATAGAGTGACATGGCCTCGGCAACACTGATATCAGTACGACGCTCAACTAATTCAATCTTATCGTTTAACTGAATAATCCCTGGGGTTAAGATTCTATAAAACCAACCACATAATTGGCTTTGCTGCATGGCGAGTGCGAATTCTCTGTGACCAAATTGCAGATTCAATTTAAAACAAGGTGAACGCGGCTGAGTCACTTGCACTTTTACTGCGCCAATTTGCAAGATATCGCCAATATTGACTTGAGTTTCGTTCAGTCCAACGGTGCTAATGTTCTCTCCCATGCTGGGCACATCTTCGAGCAGGGTGATTAAATCCCAACGACGATATTGGCCATAGTGCTCGCGGGGGAAATGATGTAGCACGCGATCAAGGCCGCCATGGTGTTTTGGATCGGCCTGCGCGTCCCCTTCAACATGGTCGATATGCACTAACAGTTGTTGAGCCGCTTGCTTACCATCAATCCCCGTAGCAACTCCGGACATTTCTTGAAGATGGGTTCCTAAGTACAATCCAGACAATTTATTAATCAACAACTTTGACATCAGCAACTCCAAATCAATGGCCTATCGCGCATTACTGTCAGAGTGTAAACCGCGATACGCCAATAACACAATCAACCCGCGCCATAACCCACAAAGGTAGACTAAACATTGCTGCCAAGAAGAACCGAGTAGAGTCTATGAATGATTTAACACCACTTGATTTCGGCCCGCTTCTTTTGCCTGATACAAGGCCAGATCGGCACGTTTGATAAGGTCCTCTGCGGGCTCTTGCACTTGATGCTCAGCAACACCAATACTGGCAGTAATAGAAATGTGCAATCCATTCACTTTAATTTCCCGCTGGGAAATGAGGTCACGGATCTGTTCTGCCAGTTCTGCCGCTCGAGATAAATCCATCTCAGGGAGTAAAATTAAAAACTCCTCACCGCCCCAGCGACATAAAATATCCTGTTGTTGCAGTAAACCACGCAGCATATTAGTCATGGTTTTTAATACTAAGTCACCAATCCCATGCCCATAACTGTCGTTCACTTTTTTAAAGTGGTCGATATCCAACAAGAGTATTGAAATCGGCGATTGTGTCAGCTTAGCTTTATCTAACGCCTGCCTAAAGTACTCATCAAACACCTGACGGTTAGCGGCGCCAGTGAGCTTATCGGTAGAAGCCATAATTTCTAGTTTGCGCTGATAACGACCTAAGGTCATGTTTGAGATGAATAAAATACCTAGGGTCACCATTAGGCTTAACGCCAAATTACCCCAAAACGTATTTAACAGTTCCCGCTCTTGTGGCGCATCCTCCTGCTCAACAATCAAATACCACTTAAACTCAGGAACTAAGCGACTATTGAGATAAACCGTTTTCCCGTTTTTCTGATAGCTGAAGGCGGCACTTGGGCTGGTTAAAATACGCGTAGCCAAATTATCAAGCCCTACGTTCGTTTGCAGCGAATCCGTACCGTCATATTGATCGCCATGCAAAGTGACATTACCTTGCCGATCGGTAAAAAACACTCGGCGGTTATAACGCTTTTGATATAACTCAATTAAGGCTTTAACCTTTTCAACCGCCAACCCCACACCGGTAACACCAATAAATTTTCCTTCAAAATCAAAAACCTTATAATTCACAAATACTGTTGTCTTACTGCGATCAGCCGTATCGGCATCAATATTGACCTCATAATGTTCAGATTCAGGTAAAGAACGCACTCGAAAATACCAAGCATCGTCAGGCTCTACATCTTGGATTTGTTTTAAAATGCCCGTGGAATGGTAATAATTTCGACTTTTCTCAGACACAAAAAAGCTAGTGACTGTACCGTATTTCTCTTGGATTTCCTTAAGATAACGAATGAGTTTTTTGGGCTCTTGCTCATGACTTAAGGTCCAATCCCTAACAAAGGTATCCTGCGCCATCAAGGATGAAATAAAGATGGGTCGTAACAAATCCTGTTGAATTTCTGAATAAATATTGTCACTTGTGAGCGGTAAGGTATTGCTCTCTATTTGTTGGCTCAGTGAATCATGGGCTACTTTGTAACTGATACCGCTGGTCACTAAAAAGGCGACCAAAAGCAAAACAGACAGAAGCCAAATAAATTTATTTTTATCATTCCAAGCGTTATTGCCCATTCTCAACTCCAAAGACTACAGAACACCTTGAGTGGCTTATTATTTTAATTTAACGATAACTATTTTAGTTGAATAAATGTTAACGCAATTGCGCCATGGCCGCACAAGATTTCTGTCGTATTGGCGTTCTACGATGGAATAACTTTATTTTGAGCAAAAAAATGCCTCGTTGGGGAAACGAGGCAAAAAACATACTAACCAATAAATGGGAGAAAAGTACAAGAAAACGTTAAGGGACAAGCTATGCGCCACAAGACATACTCTAGCAAGGACGTATGACAAAAAGATGACTCAAACTGCTCGCCCGCAGATTTTCATGCGATTTGCTTCGCCTCTAAATACTGTTTTAGTGCCTCACCCGGAATAGAACTATCAGTTGCCACCGCAAATGCCGCCCAAATCGCCCCTTCTGCCATGGCCTCAGTAATCGACAGGCCGATGCAGAGACTGTGGATCAACCCTGCCGCATAGGCATCACCCGCGCCAGTGGTATCAACAACTGTGGCAGGGATAGCTGCAACATGCTGCACTTGATCATGCGTGTAAACCTTAGCCCCATTGATACCATCGGTGACAATAAAGTAACGCAGACAATCGCCGCCAATGCTTTTGCCATATTCCCAAGATGCGCCATCACAACGCCCCTGAATATCACTCATGGAGGCCAATAAAATATGACAAGGTCTCTGTCTGTCGTCCTTGGCTAATTGCGCGACCACAAGACAATGTTCTAAAGCTGTTTTTGCCCAGCTGACAGAGCCTTCAGCGGAAGTATTAAAATACAACGCGTCCCATTGCTGCCATTTCGGCGGTACAGATAATTCAAATATGGGTCTTTGTGGCCGAATAATGGTGCGCTCGCCATCTGGCGTCATTACAAGCAGCATTTCGCATGTATTGCCGGCGCGGCGCTGCACTAAACGACAATCGAGCCCTTGAGTACTGGCTTCTGCAATGAGCCAATCCCCCATGTCATCACGGCCCACTTGACTCACCAGCGCGACACTATGCCCTGCCCAGACTAAACCTAATCCGGTATTTGCTCCACCGCCGCCGAGCCTTTGGCCGCCATCTTGATAATGGAAACGTCCACCCGTTTTTAAAGGTTTATCAAGCAGTAAGATCCGATCACAGTTGAGATTGGCAACTAACAGAATATTAGCCATTACACGGCTCCAAAGGGCAAAAAAGCATCAAGGCCAGAAGATAAAAACAAAGAAATATCAATCTAGAGCAAAATGCTCACAGGCACAATCCAATCATCAAGATAGAAACACTATAAGGATATGGCAGCGCCTTGATGTAAGCATTTGTCCCGAAGAAGACGAGGAAAACAGTTATACACCCATACGGTATAACACAGCTGTTAACTCTAACACTTTGTTTAAAATCGATTTATAGAAAAGATAACGTCTCAGGACAAAATGAAGCGTAACCATTTTGAAGCCGACTCGATTAATTATCAGTAGACATAGTTAAAATGCATGCTGGATACATATATTAAATTTATGAATGGAATCAAACGCTATGCTAATGGAAATATGGGATACCGCCGAAGAAAAATCTGAGCAGCTACGCCGTTATCAGCTCTGTATAGAAGAATTTAATGAATTGAATTTTCACGATGTTTATATTGCAGAAATCAAACAAGAATACCAACAACTTGCTGAACAAGTAAAAGTGCAGTCAACCTCGGATCCCGAGCGCTAACTGCACTTTGCCATCTAGTTACTCACGATAAACCTTCAATTACTTTATTGGCGTCAATGGTGATAAAGACGCAAATTGTACTGCTAATGTCCAATCTGTAATGACCATATCTGAAGGCTGCCAACTGTCATCAACCCACTCATAAACCAAGCCAGGGTTTTCCTCTGCGTTGACTAACAAACGCCGTCCATCTTGCAACACAAGCGTATAATCGAGCCCCTGCGCATCGACACTTTCAATGTCCCCCAAGACATTGTGCTTAATGGCCGAAATAGTTCCGGTTGCCTTAACGGCATCGTTTTCCTTTGCACCGCTGTAAAACTTTAACGCCTCGTTTGCGGCAGTCTTGTGAAAAACAAACTCCTCAGTCACACCCACTACGATCGACGGATCAAGCTCATACCAGGCGGGTATCCATAATGCGTTAATTGTCATCCCGTTATATCCTGCATAATAATTTTACGGACGGGATCATTCTGCCTTAACCCCGACAGAGAAAATACTCTTCAGGGATAAAATAATTTTAATCCCTGTAAGGGATAGCATCACTTTCTTTGTAAGATAATCCCAAACCAGAGGGTCATACCTGAGATGCTTTAAGCTCCAGCACTGATGTTGGACCCAATTGGTCTTTCTGTTAGTTTGTAAAACACTTTGCCTCAAACCGACACATTAAGCTGACAAAGTGATCCTGAGCTCAGTAATCGCGTATAGAGTCACACACGATAGATTAATCTTCCCATGCTTGCACCGCAGGCCGATAAATACGGAGTTTACTTGTCTATGGATAAGCCCATAACGCAACCCCCTCAAACCCTTAAGCTCATTGGTGAAACTGAGGCCGGAAAGCGTCAAGAGCTTAAGCAATACTTTAATCAGACATGGGCTTTATACGAATCTCTGTATGATTTGATCCAAGAAGATAGCGCCTATTACCTCAAAGCCGAGCGGCTGCGCCATCCGTTAATCTTTTACTTTGGCCATACGGCCACTTTCTATATCAACAAACTCAAACTCGGTAAATTTCTCGATGAACGGGTAAACGACAACTTCGAATCCATGTTCGCCATTGGTGTCGATGAGATGTCTTGGGATGATTTGAACGAACAAAATTATCCGTGGCCGGATGTGGCAGAGGTGCGAAGCTATCGCCAACAAGTTAGTGCTGTCGTCAATCGTGTTATCGATGAAATGCCTCTAGCGTTACCTATCACTCAAAATAGCCCAGCTTGGATAATTTTGATGGGCATTGAACATGAGCGTATTCATTTAGAAACCTCATCGGTGATCATCCGCCAACTGCCGCTGGAATATGTCGCACCCAACCACCTCTGGCCTGCGTGCCAAGACACCGCCCCTGCCGAGGCCAACAGTTTATTGGCTGTAAAAGGGCAAAAAGTGACCTTAGGCAAAACTGAACAAGACCAAACCTACGGTTGGGACAATGAGTACGGCCATAAAATATTTAACGTTAACGACTTTAAGGCTGCTAAATTCTTAGTCTCGAATCAAGAGTATCTCGCATTCGTCGAGGCTGGCGGCTATCGCTCACCCCAATTTTGGAATGAAGAAGGCCAAGCTTGGCTTGCCTATACCCAAGCACAAATGCCGCGTTTTTGGCGCTTAAGACAAGATAAATGGTGGCAACGTAACTTAGTGGAAGAAATTCCGCTGCCATTAAACTGGCCTGTTGAAGTGAATCAGCTCGAAGCTAAGGCCTTCTGTAATTGGAAAGCCGAACAAAAGCAAAGCAATATACGTCTATTAACTGAAGCTGAGTGGTACATCTTACGCGAGAATGTGCCCGCCGATGCGCCCGATTGGCATGAAGTGCCGGGCAATATTGCTTTGGCTTATTACGCCTCTTCTTGCCCAGTGAATCGCTTCGAACATAATGGCTTTTTCGATATTGTCGGTAATGTTTGGCAATGGACAGAAACCGCAATCGACGGTTTTGACGGCTTCGCCGTACACCCACTTTACGATGATTTCTCCACCCCAACCTTCGATGGCAAACATAATCTCATCAAAGGCGGCTCGTGGATCTCTACGGGTAATGAGGCAATAGCTTCATCACGCTATTCGTTTCGTCGACATTTTTATCAACACGCGGGCTTTCGCTATGTGGAATCCACCCAAAATCCAGCTCAAATGGAAGAGGTCAATGTGTACGAAACGGATGAACTGATTTCCCAATACCTTGAATTTCACTATGGCGCCGAATATTTCGGGGTTGCTAACTTCTGCGTCAATGGTGTGCAGCAAGCGCTGAGTGAAATTCAATTGACTCATACTGCTAAAGCCCTGGATATCG
Organism: Shewanella sp. NKUCC05_KAH; assembly: GCF_019345585.1. Classification (NCBI taxonomy): domain Bacteria; kingdom Pseudomonadati; phylum Pseudomonadota; class Gammaproteobacteria; order Alteromonadales; family Shewanellaceae; genus Shewanella; species Shewanella sp. NKUCC05_KAH. Next base: position 30,758 of record NZ_JAHKQZ010000017.1, on the reverse strand, counting down.
GCTGCTCCGTTGGTCGCGCGAGTTTCGAGCTGGCAAAAGTGTTTGATCATGTTGATGGTATCGACTTCTCGGCGCGCTTTATTCAACAGGCCTATGCGCTGACAGAACAAGGTGAAAAACGTTACACCATACGCACCGAAGGCGACTTACAGGAATTTAAGAGTGCGAGTCTCGCAAAACTGGGATATGAGCTTGAGGCGAAAAAGGTCAACTTTATGCAAGGTGATGCCTGTAATTTAAAGCCCATCTACACAGGTTATGATTTGGTTTATGCCTCAAATCTTATCGACAGGTTGAACGAGCCTAAACACTTTTTAACCAGTATTGCCCAGCGGATTAATCAAGGTGGATACCTTGTGATTGCCTCGCCATACACTTGGCTTGAAGATTATACGCCCAAGGATAAATGGTTAGGTGGCGTTAAAGTCAAAGGAGAGAACTTCACCACCTTAGATGGTTTGACCGAAACCTTGATCGGCCAATTTGAGCTGGTCGCAGTGAAGGAAATTCCCTTCGTGATCCGCGAGACTAAACGTAAATTCCAACATTCCATCTCAGAAATGACAATTTGGCGTAAACGTTAATGCTCACTCATGGGATAACCAACTGAAGTCCTGATAAAAATATCCGCCAGAAATCCATTTCTGGCGGATGTGTAACATCCAGCTCAGTCACATTTACAGCACCAACTAAGGTGAGAACACTGTAAATGCAGCGAAAAATATCTACACCTTAAACTGTGCCGTTGTTAAACCAAGCTGATTTGCTAACCCCAACAGACTCCGCGTACTCGCTGCTACTTGGCTGATAGCCGCACTATTTTCCTCCGCCGCCACGCTTAAGCCCGCAATCCCCTGCGCAATCGTCGCCGAAACCGTTGTTTGTTCTTCCGCAGCGGTTGCGGTTTGAATCATTAATGCCTTTAAGGTTTCTAAGCGCAAAGCAATATCATCCACCGCGGTCTGCATTCCATCCGCATCTTCTGCGGTTTTAGAGGCTTCAGTGGAACAAGTCACACTATGCAACGCCAGCACACCTGACTGTTGCTGAATACCTTTTAACACTTGCCCAATATCCTGAGTTGCTAACTGAACCTTCACCGCTAACTGACGCACCTCATCGGCAACCACAGCAAATCCACGACCATGCTCGCCAGCTCTCGCTGCTTCAATCGCCGCATTAAGAGACAAGAGATTAGTTTGTTCCGCAATCGCATTTATCACAGCTAATACTGAGCCGATTTTCTGACTATCCGCCTCAAGACTGCCCACCTGTTGATGAATAGTTGCAAAACTGCTCAAGGTCACTTTTAAGCTTTTACGAGTACTAGCCAAGTTTTGCGAAAGAATTTCACTCGAATGGGTACAGGCGGACACTTCATCGGAGGATCTCATCGTATTCGTGCTGATTTCAGCTGCGGCATAACTCATTTCTTCAACTGCAGTAGCCAACATATCAGTTTCTTTAGCCTGCATCTGAATACTGCAATCGGCTTGTGTCATAGCGGCAGAGTTTTGTTCGGCGGCAGATTCAAGTTCATGCCCAACGCCCACCAGCTGACTGATGATTTCTTTGAGCTTAGTTTGCATCCGCGCCAACCAACTCATCAGGTGATTATCCGTTTGAACATGCGGTAAATTATGAGTTAAATCGCCAGAGGCGATCATACTGGTCAAGTTACACATGTCCTCAGGCTCACCGCCGAGCGGCTTTAATACAAACCCTGTAACTAACTTAGCGGCAGCGAACGCCAACACTAAGGCTGCTGCACAAACAGATAAGCCGATAAACATCATACGGTAGGCGGGAGCTGCTATTTCACTCACATCAATTTCAGCCATCAAACCCCAACGTAAACCGAGCTCAACGACAGGAGAATAAGCGGATAAAACGGGATTATTGTTATAGTCATTCACTTGCATCACACCCGATTTACCTGCCAGCGCCTCCTTTACCGCCAGCGTATCGACACCATTCTGAGCTACCGTTCCTGCAAACGAAGCCGTAACAGTGCGATTAATGGGATCGAGAAAAGAATCAGAACGCATACGATTATTTGGGCCAATGAGATAAGTTTCACCACTTTGCCCCATACCCTCACGAATTTGCATAACTCTGTTGATGCGATCGATTGATACTTGAGCCGCCACCACCAATCTTTGCTGATTGAACTGAATCGACTGGCCAATAAATGCCGCAGGTTGACCATTTGAAGGCGCGTATGCGGAAAAATCTTGTAGTAATACTGTGCCCGCCGATCCCAATGCCTTATTGAATAACTGTGCTAATCCCGAATCATGGAAGGGTCCAGTACGCAAATTGGTGCCGAAATCAGACTCCTTCGCCACTGTATATAAAACGGTGCCATCGTCACTAATAATAAATAGGTCATAAAAACCGAGGGATTTATTTAATGACTGCAAGGTTTGATCTATGTCAGTAAGAGTATCGAGGCTTTTTTGGCTGGCAATTACGGCGCTGACGGCCTGCAGGTTATCGGAAAAGTCCTGAAACATGCCAACAATCTGCCGTTGCTTGATCTCACGCACTGCCACTAAACGAGACTGAGCCTCGGCAAACAATTCATCCCGAGCAATGTAAGTCACTATTGCGGTGGCAAATATGAGGGGTAATAGGACAATCAATAAACTGATAAGCTGAATTTTACGAGTAAAACCCATGGTGAGACTCCTTGTCGCGCGTCGAATTCCATTCCTTCAATCTTTGCAGAATCAAACCTGCCTTAAAACTATAGGAGAAGAATCTCAGCTAAACAAAGCGGTGCCGACTATTTTCATCAAAAGTTCACTAAAATTCCGACAACTCATTATTTTTAAGTAGAAAAATGATTAATAACTTTAAATGACAACCAAGCCATACCGACCATTTCAAACAAAATGATATAGTGGGAAATAAGCGATAAACCGAACGTTAGCATCAACTTATATTCAATGCGCACATCCATGCGACAAATGATGCATGGAAATTTATTAAATATGCATATAAATTCATCCCAAGCCAATTTATAGAGGATTAATAATGAGTTTACTCGAGCAAGTGTCAGTATCTAAAAAAGCCAACATCTACTTTGATGGCAAAGTGGCTAGCCGTAGCGTATTTTTTGCCGATGGCAGCAAGCAAACCTTAGGTGTTGTATTACCAGGGGAATATGAGTTCTCAACCTCCCAAGGCGAAATCATGGAAGTGACTAGCGGCCGTTTTGAGGTGTTGTTACCGGAGAGCTCTGTATGGCAGGAGTTTAGCGAAGGCACTCAATTTGAGCTGGCTGCGAATGTTAGCTTTAAAATCCGCAATACTGCCATTGCCGAATATTGCTGTAGCTACCTCTAATCATCTCGATTGAGTGGCAGTACGATTAATATTTCACATCAATCGTGAATAGAATGCTCACAGTGACGGTTTATCTCAGCACTGTGAGTATGTTGTCCTACCGAACCATTTCTCCTTGCCACAATTTCACCATCTGCATGCTTTATCCGTCTGACATTTATCAATTTGGCAATTTTATTAACCTGGCTCAAGGCAGCGTAAAACTCACAATGCAAAGCATACTAAATCGAATGTGTTGAAATCGCCGATAAAAACAACACTAGACGACCGGTCTAATTTGATTTATCCTAACCCACATGAAAATTGAAACTCAATCCACTCGCCAGCACATTCTCGACATCGGCTACAAGCTGATCGTACGCAAAGGCTTCTCCAGCGTCGGCTTATCCCTACTGCTGCAGGCGGCCGAAGTGCCAAAAGGCTCGTTTTATCACTACTTCAAATCCAAAGAACAATTTGGCGAAGCGCTTATTACTGATTATTTTGAAAAATATCAATTAGATTTAGACGCATTGTTCAATGACTCAGCACTGACAGGCTATCAACGCTTGATGCAATACTGGCAACAATGGTTGCACGTACAAGCCGATGGCTGCATAGATCAAAAGTGTCTGGTCGTGAAACTCAGCGCCGAAGTGGCCGATTTATCCGAAGCCATGCGTGTTGCCTTACTTAAAGGTTCCGCCGGTATCATAGAGAGGTTAACGACTTGTGTTCAAGTGGGCATAAACGACAGTTCAATCGCCGAGCAAGATCCGCAATCGACCGCTGAAATGTTGTATCACATGTGGTTAGGTGCCAGCTTAATGAACAAGTTGGGCCACAGCCCTGCGGCACTCGAACGTGCACTCGTAACGACTGAATCCATTTTAACGCCTAAAACGGCCCTTTAACCTAATACCGACTCAAAACTAATACTGGCTGATATCAGTCAGCCCAGATTTTTAAAGAATACATTTTCATGCCCCGAAATTAGACGACTGGTCTACTAATTTGACGGACGATTAATTAATGCAGCTCAATTAACGCTGCTCATTTAAAGTAATAATAGGAATAACATCATCCATGCTAAATTTTAACTATTACAACCCGACCCGCATCCGTTTTGGTAAAGACACTATCGCCGAAATTGATTCTCTAGTACCGAGCGATGCTAAAGTGATGATCCTCTTTGGCGGCAGCAGTGCTAGAAAAACAGGCACGTTAGACGAAGTTAAACAATCATTGGGTAATCGTTTCGTTGTCGAGTTCGATGGCATTGAGCCAAACCCAACCTATGAAACCTTAATGAAAGCCGTCGCCCAAGTGCGTGAGCAGAATATCGACTTCCTCCTCGCGGTTGGCGGTGGTTCGGTTATCGATGGCACTAAATTTGTGGCCGCTGCAGCGGTATTTGAAGGCGAACCTTGGGACATTCTCACTAGCTGGGGCGCCAATGTGACTCAAGCTATGCCTTTTGGCTCAGTGTTAACCTTACCTGCGACGGGTTCCGAAATGAACAACGCCAGCGTAGTGACCCGCAAATCACTGCAAGCTAAGCTGCCATTCCGTAATGACTTGGTTTATCCACAATTCTCAATACTTGATCCGACGAAAACCTTCACCCTACCAGAGCGCCAAGTGGCCAACGGTGTTGTCGATGCTTTTGTACATATCACAGAGCAATACCTCACTTACCCCGTTAACGCCGCCGTGCAGGACAGATTTGCCGAAGGTCTTTTACAAACCTTGATTGAGCTTGGTCCACAAGTGCTAGTTCAACCCGAAGATTACGACATTCGCGCGAACTTAATGTGGGTTGCCACTATGGCACTCAACGGCACGATTGGCGTCGGTGTTCCCCACGACTGGGCAACCCATATGATTGGCCATGAACTAACTGCACTTTACGATATCGACCATGCGCGCACATTGGCAATCGTACTGCCGGCCCTGTTGCAATGTACAAAAGAGGCTAAGCGCGAAAAGCTACTCCAGTACGCCGACCGCGTGTGGCATATCAACACAGGTAGAGATGACGAGCGCATCGATGTCGCTATTGCAAAAACCAAGGCTTTCTTCGAAGCTATGGGCATACCGACACATTTATCTGCCTATGATCTCGATGCCAGCCATGTTGATACCGTAGTGAAGCAGCTTGAACTGCACGGCATGGTGGCACTCGGCGAACATGGCAACATTGATCCAGCCATGAGCCGTAACATTTTGACCTTAGCCCTATAACGTCAAATGAACTAAACCCAAAGCTCACACGTATTGATGTGAGCAACTTAGGTAAAGGTATGAAAATGAATATATTAATGGTACTCACGTCGCATGATAAACTCGGTGATACCGGTTTAAAAACCGGCTTTTGGCTAGAGGAATTCGCCTCACCTTTTTATGTTTTTAAAGATAAAGGTTTTGACATTACCTTAGCCTCACCCCTGGGCGGTCAACCACCACTCGATCCAAAAAGTGATGAGCCAGACTTTCAGACCGAAGCCACTGCGCGCTTTAGCAAAGATCCTGAGGCTCAAGCACTGCTAGCGAATACCACTCGCTTAAGTGAAATCAATGCAGCCGATTATGATGCGGTTTTTTATCCGGGCGGTCACGGCCCACTGTGGGATCTTGCCGAAGATAAACATTCTATCGCCTTAATTGAACAGTTTTATCAAGCCAATAAACCCCTAGGGCTCGTATGTCATGCGCCTGCTGCATTGCTGCACCCTAAAACCAGTGATGGCAAGCCATTGGTCGGCGGCAAGCGTGTTACCGGTTTCAGCAACTCTGAAGAAGAAGCCGTGCAACTCACTCATGTCGTGCCATTTTTGGTTGAAGACATGCTGAAGAAAAATGGTGGCAATTATGTCAAAGGTGATGACTGGACAAGCTTTGTCGTCGCAGATGGCCATTTGATCACAGGCCAAAATCCGGGATCATCCGAAGCCGTAGCCGAAACCATAGTTGCGCAATTGAACGCGAGAGGCTAAGCGGTAAATACGCGACGCTCAGCTTGAAATGAACAAAGACAGGCGCACAAGTGTGCTAAATACGTTAAAAAGAGCTGTCGCACCATAATAGTGCGACAGCCAAAATGTACTCTCACTGTCCAAAGGAAAGCCCATGATCACCTTGCACCATCTCAATAAATCACGCTCTAAACGTATCATCTGGTTGCTAGAGGAACTCGGTCAACCCTATGAAATTAAGAGTTATCAACGTGATAGCCAGACTTTTCTCGCGCCACCCGAACTTAAGCAAATTCATCCGTTAGGCAAATCACCCGTTATCGAAATGGACGGTCAAGTGATAGCCGAATCGGGCGCGATCACCGAATATCTTATTGAAAAATATGCGGCGGATACCTTAGCCCCCGCCAGAGACAGCGCAGACTATGTCAGTTATCTGCAATGGCTACACTTTGCCGAAAGCTCAGCCATGCTGCCTTTGTTACTGCGTATGTTCGTGCAAAAGGACGGTTGTAAAACCAATTTCCTTGAAGGTTATGCGGCGATAGAAGTCAGTAAGATAAGCCATTACTTCAATGATATGTTGGCCGATAAAACCTATCTTGTTGCAGACAAGCTCACGGGTGCGGATATCATGATGTCCTTTGTGGTAGAACTACTGGCGAACAGTGGCGATCTCGCGAAATTTGAACACATTGAACGCTATGCCACTCAATTATCCCAACATGCCGCTTGGGTCAAAGCGAGTGAGATCGAGAAACAACTCGATGCAAGCCTGTAATTGATGGATAGAATTCGGGCACATGTTAGTGCCCGAGCTTAACCAACTTTAACTAACCCCTGTTTCTTCCGCCCCATTTTCTGTCGACTTTATACCTTCTCTGTGATGACATCCTTAACCACTTAGTGCAACAAACACCATGATTTTTGATGTCAAAGAGACTAATCTTGATTAACTCTATCTCAAGGCTACAGGGACTTTAGCATGCGTTCACTCACACTCATCGGCTTAGTGCTATTTAGCATGTTAGCGCAAGCGACTGTTTATAAATGGGTCGATAAGGATGGCAAAGTCCATTACTCCGATGAGCCGCAGCCAAATGCCCAAGTCGTTGAGCTAAAAGATAAGACCTTAAATCAAATTGCCCTTCCTCTGCCCAAAACAGACTTAAACAGCTCAGTTCAAGCAATTGAATCTATTCAATATCAAGTCAATATTACCTCTCCGACCGAAGAGGAAACCGTCAGAGATAACAATGGCGATTTCGACGTCGTTGCGACTATCACCCCAGAGCTAAAAAGTCAGTATTTGATGGCCCTCAAGCTCGATGGCAACCCCGTCGGTCAGCCGCAAATTGGCGGTACCTTCAAACTCAAAAACATCGACAGAGGTGAACATACCTTAGTCGTTGACGCTTTGACTCAAAACGGCAAAGTCTTTGCATCAAGTTCACCAAGAAAGATATTTCTTCATCAAGCAGCTAAGCGTTAATGTCACTATTTGTATAGTAAAAGTTAGTATAAAAACTTTAAATACATGAAGTTAGATTAACTCCTCCTGACTAAACCGTTTGATGAAGACAAGTTGCAGCTTGCACCAGATTGGTGCACCATAGTGGTGCAACCCTATTTCTAGGAACGGTCGATGGATAAAGAGACACTGCTCAATCATTTAGTTACCGCTGTACTTGTCATAGATAAGGATCTCAAGCCTTGTTATGCCAACGCAGCAGCAGAGCAATTATTAGGTGTTGGTAGCCATAGACTCGTAGAACAAACTTTGCCCGAGCATTATCAAATCCTCGGTGTCGACGCCCAGCTATTAATGGATGCAGTAACAGCCGGCCAAAGCTTAACGGTCAATACGGCAGCACTAGTCACGCTCGATGGCCAACATCATACCGTTGATTTAACCCTTATTCCCCTCGATGACGAGGCAGAACTCAGCCTGCTCGAACTGCGCCAAGTCGACCAACAAAGACGCATTCATCAGCAACTGAGTCAAGATGCACAGCAGCAAGCGGCACAGTTTTTAGTGCGCAACTTAGCCCATGAAATCAAGAATCCTTTAGGCGGCCTTCGCGGTGCGGCGCAGCTATTATCGCGGGAGCTGGATGATCCGGCGCTGAAGGAATTCACTACGCTCATCATAGAGCAGGCCGATCGGCTGCGTAATTTAGTGGACCGCCTGCTCGGCCCCCAAAGACCGACACAGCACAGTCTGCACAACATCCATCAAGTGGTGCAAAAGGTCTATAAGTTAGTTGAAATGGCGCTGCCCGCTAACATCCAGCTCAAACGAGATTACGATCCATCCATTCCCGATATCGAGATGGACCCAGACCAAATGCAGCAAGCTGTGCTGAACATTTTACAAAATGCGGTGCAAGCACTTGAGCATACGGGGGGCGAGATTTTGATCCGCACTCGCACTCAACACCAAGTCACTATAGGTTCACAGCGTCACAAGCTAGTGTTAACCCTATCGATTATCGACAACGGCCCCGGTATACCGCCTGAGCTAATGGACACATTATTTTATCCCATGGTGACAAGCCGTGAGCAAGGTTCAGGTTTAGGCCTCTCGATTGCCCATAATATTGCCCGTTTACACTCGGGAAGGATCGATTGCCTCTCCAGCGCTGGGCACACAGAATTTATCATTTCATTACCAATTTTAAGCGCTAAATAATTTCGACTGTACCTACCCATACCGTATGAGGAAGCAAGATGCGAATTAGTGAACAAGTGTGGATCCTCGACGATGACAGCTCGATACGCTGGGTACTCGAAAAGGCACTGCAAGGTGCTAAGCTCAGCACCGCCAGCTTTGCCGCCGCCGAATCCCTGTGGCAGGCATTAGAAATATCGCAACCGCACGTGATAGTGTCAGACATCCGTATGCCCGGCACGGATGGTTTAAGCCTGCTCGAACGATTGCAAGTGCATTATCCCCATATTCCCGTGATCATTATGACAGCGCACTCAGACTTAGACAGTGCAGTGAGTGCCTATCAAGCGGGCGCATTTGAGTATCTGCCTAAACCCTTCGACATCGATGAGGCTATCTCTCTGGTTGAGCGCGCACTTACCCATGCCACTGAACAGAGCCCTGCACCCGCGCAGGAAGCCCAAGTCAAAACACCCGAAATCATAGGTGAAGCGCCAGCGATGCAGGAAGTGTTTCGCGCCATAGGCAGGCTTTCACGATCATCAATCAGCGTGCTGATCAATGGCCAATCTGGGACGGGTAAAGAGTTAGTGGCTGGCGCGTTACACAAACACAGCCCACGTAAAGATAAACCGTTTATCGCGCTGAACATGGCTGCGATCCCTAAGGATTTAATCGAATCTGAGCTATTCGGCCACGAAAAAGGTGCCTTCACTGGCGCAGCCAATGTGCGCCAAGGTCGCTTCGAACAAGCAAACGGTGGCACGCTCTTTTTAGATGAAATCGGCGATATGCCGTTAGACGTACAAACACGGTTACTCAGAGTGCTCGCCGATGGCCAATTCTACCGCGTCGGAGGTCATAATGCGGTACAAGTCGATGTGCGTATCATAGCGGCGACCCACCAAGATCTTGAATTATTAGTACAAAAAGGTGGCTTTAGAGAGGACTTGTTCCATCGCCTCAACGTGATCCGCGTGCACTTGCCGCCACTATCACAAAGACGAGAAGACATTCCCCAGCTCGCTACCCATTTCCTCGCCTCGGCAGCGAAGGAAATTGGTGTAGAAACTAAAATAATGACCAAGGAAACCGCGGTAAAACTCTCCCAATTACCTTGGCCCGGTAATGTCCGACAACTCGAAAACACCTGTCGTTGGTTAACCGTAATGGCATCGGGGCAAGAAATTTTACCCCAAGATTTACCGCCAGAATTACTGAAAGACCCTGTGAGTGTCACCCACACAACGAAAGGCAGCCAAGATTGGCAATCGGCACTGACTGAGTGGATAGACCAAAAACTCTCGGAAGGAAACAGCGATCTGTTAACTGAGGTGCAGCCCGCATTCGAGCGCATACTGCTAGAAACTGCGCTGCGCCATACTCAAGGCCATAAACAGGAAGCGGCGAAACGTTTAGGCTGGGGACGAAATACCTTAACACGGAAATTAAAAGAACTGTCGATGGATTGAGTAGATAAAATAACATTACTACTCGTTATATCAATACAAGCTTATTCATATCAAACAATAAAAAGGGATATCTTCACATCCCTTTCTATTTGAAATTAATTTTCATTGGCATGAATTAAATATGCCAAATCTAAAAAATTAGAATTGATAATGCATACCTACAGCGAATTGCTTAATATCAGTGTCAATATCTTTTAATCCTAAATAGCTACGGTCGGCATCTAAATCACCTGTAGTGACATCATAGCTTACACGGATATTTAAGTGCTCTGTTACGGCGGCATTAACACCTACACCATAAGTCCAACCAAAACCAGTAAAGTCTTCATCGTAACCATAGCCATCAACATTCGCCGCCATAGATGCAATACCCACTTTGGCATAGGCAGAAAAAATATCATTAATTTGTGCAGTAAATTTAGGTGTGAAGCTTAATGCACCTGCACTAATATCAACATCCTTATCGCCTAAGTCACCAGTGGCAAACAGGTTAGCTTCTAAACCAAACCATTCATTGAAGTTATAGCCACCGTATACACCTACACCAGTACCAGTTTCTGGACCATCAAAAGCATCAGCTGTGACTCTATTTAATGCGCCACCCACATAAAATCCAGTAGTGTCGGTTGCTGCAGAGACTTGAGTGGCAGCTAATGCTGATAATAAAGAGATAGCAACAATTGATAATTTATTCATCATAATTCCCCAATGATTTAACGAAAGTATTAGACTGCGCGGATATTACAATAAGCAATTCTGAAGTGTCATGATTTAAATTATCAAAATACAAATCATACAGCATTGATTCAGCTTGAGTCGGAAAATGGAAGTTATTGTTATTCGTTATGTGGCTAAATAATATTTACTGTAAGTATTATTTTTTAAATTGAAACAACTAACGATTTTAACTTAGCACCCGCAACAATCCTATAAAACTCGCATATAGCCAACGGATGAGGGAACGACGCCTTCTCACATCCAAACATTCGGATACGACAACTCTGCTAGTCGCCACACAAGTAATACGGGTGCACCAAAGGAATAATGGCCAAATATGGACTCGATAAGCTTGGTTAGCAATGTCGAGATCAATTTTCTGCGGTAAGTAATAAAGATGTTTACGCAGGACTAACTGACTCCAAGCCCCCGCTATCACAGGAGATACGGTACTATCCGCTTGATTTACTATCGAAGGTTTCTGTTCCATCAGGAGCGTGATTTCTGTACTCATAGGAATGCTAATGTCAGAAATCACAGATTCGGCTATCAACTCAAAGCGAGTCGATAGCCTATGATAGCGGCATATCAATCGAGTGGAATGATCCCATCTGTGACTTTGCATCTGCATCCATGCCATAGCTTGCCCTTAATTTATGTTTCGTTGACTTCAGGTTTGACTGGATCTTGGTGAATAATCACCTCAGCATCTTCGAAGGCGGCTTTGACTCTTATCCCTGTCGTATCGGCGATATTGTGAGCTTCATTCAAACTCAAATTGCCATCGAGTTCTAAATGAAATTGAATAAAAACAGTTTTGCCTGCTTGACGAGTGCGTAAATCATGCAGCCCTTGCACCCGTGGATCTTCCATCGCGATTTGCGTGATTTGCTGGCGAGTTTCTTCGTCTAGCTCTCTGTCTAACAAGGCTTGAATTGAGCGATAACCTAAGCCAAAGGCTTGATGACCAATATAAAATGCAATCATTACCGCAAATAAACCGTCAGCCCACCACCAACCGTATTGCGCTAATACTAATGCCAACAATACCGCACCATTAAGGAATAAATCTGATTTATAGTGCAGCGAATCAGCTTCAACCACAGTACTTTTTGTCGCCGCTAATGCGCGTTTCTGCAACATGACTAAAGCTAACGTCATCACAATCGCTATGATAGAAACAACTACACCTATGGTGGCATTTTCAACCGGAACAGGTGTTAATAGACGCTCGCCACCATAGAACAGTAATAAAAATGCGGAGCCCATAATAAAGGCGGATTGCGCTAGAGACGCTAACGGTTCAGCCTTACCATGGCCATATCTGTGGTCTTGATCCGGCGGCACAAGCGCGTAACGAATGGCAATAAAATTGATAATAGAAGCGAGAGCATCGGCAAAGGAATCCGTCAAAGATGCCAACATACTGGCAGAGCCGGAATAAAGCCAAGCGAACATCTTGATAAGAATAAGGATCAAAGCGGTAGCCACGGAAGCGCGGCTAGCCAGTTTGACCCAAAAATCGTATTGGGAAGTTTGAGTCATAAGGGATCTATCTTGGGAAGCTATGACCCTATTGTATATCAGCTAAGACGCTTAACCGCGAGGTTCTTTACCAGCTTGTGCTTCAAATCGCGCTTTAAACTTAGCTTGCTGCTCTGGTGTCAGCAGATTAAATATTTGATTATGCAGCTTCATACGTTCAATGGCTTGAATTTGACGCTGCTCTTGCTGCGCACTCATCAGTGCCTTTGCTTGTGTTTCATCAAAACTAGGCGCGGTAATTAAGGCCTGCATCTCAGTGCGATGGGCCAAGCGTTCCTCTTTCGTTGGACGATTATCAGCGCGCGTGGCTTTCTGATCGGCAAACAACTTTTTGACGTCAGCTTTCTGGGCATCCGTTAAATCGAGCCCTTCAAACATACGATGCATGCCACCGTGGTCCATATGTCGGCCGCCATGTTCCATGCGGTCGCCTTTATGGAATTCAGATTTAGAGAAGTCGCAGCCAGCATCCTTAGGTGCTGCATTAACTGCCGTCGCGAAAACCGCAGAACTCGCTAGAATGGCAAACAGGCTCGCTTTCAAAGGTGATAATGTTTTCATAGTGTTAACCTCGATGGTTCAACTTTAATATGGCAAGTAATAAGACACAGTGACGACCCTTTTAAGCCGAGTCACTTTCGACCCTTCCAGTCTAAACCCCTATATGTAAGTGAGGGCGTTGCCTGAGTAAATCACTGTAAAGTTGCGGCAATAACTCTATTCTTTACTTTGGCTTACATTGCTACACAGCAATTGACATCAAAACAGGTATACTCAGCCAAAGCGCTAAAAGTGCCTATGATAAACAGGCATACGAGGCCACATTACAGAGATTAAGGAACAGTATGAGTCGGATATTATTAATCGATGACGATCTGGGGTTATCTGAGCTACTAGGGCAACTGCTCGAGTTAGAAGGGTTTCAATTAACCTTGGCTTACGACGGTAAACAAGGTTTAGATCTGGCACTGACTGCAGATTACGATCTGATCCTACTCGATGTCATGCTGCCTAAATTAAACGGTTTTGAAGTGCTACGCGCACTGCGCCAACATAAACAAACCCCAGTATTAATGCTGACCGCTCGCGGCGATGAAATCGATCGCGTAGTTGGGCTTGAAATCGGCGCCGATGATTATCTGCCAAAGCCGTTTAATGACAGAGAGTTAATCGCCCGTATCCGCGCCATTATTCGTCGTTCGAACTTAACAACCCAAGAAATCCATGCCGCGCCCGCCCAAGAGTTTGGCGATCTACGCTTAGATCCATCGCGCCAAGAAGCTTACTGTAATGAGCAATTAATCATACTCACAGGCACTGAATTCACTCTGCTGCACACCCTAGCACTGCACGCTGGAGAGTTGATGAACAAGGAAGAGTTAAACGAGAAAGTGCTCGGCAAAAAACTCATGCCCTTCGATCGCAGCTTAGACATGCATTTATCGAATCTACGTAAAAAACTCCCCGAGCGTAGCGATGGTCGGCCAAGGGTGAAAACCATCCGTGGCAAAGGTTATATTTGGCTCCCATAACGGCGGTATCGACTGTGCCTAATCGTTTATTTATCAAATTATTGCTCGGATTTTGGCTGTGCAGCTCGCTAATCATTGCCTTAGTGGGTCTGTTACCATTGCTGCAACAAAATCACGACCGTGCGCCACTGCCACCTCACCTTGAAAAAGTCCTATCGACGATAGCTAAGCGCATTCAAGAAAACCCCGCCTTACTGGAATCCGATTTTCTTCGGCGCTGGGAAAGACACAGAGACATGGAAGGTAAACCTCTACGGGTCTATCTTGTCAACAGCCAAGGCCAAGTGATCAACACCCACAGGGTGAGTCGCGGTGTGCGCAGCTTTATGCTGATGGCAGATGAAGAAAAACAACCGATTAGCCATCAGTTTAAAGATGAGCTGGTGTTTGGTCCCTATCAATTTAATCTGGGCGCTGAAACCTATTCACTTTATGGCCGCCTACCGGATAACCATCCACGGCCTTGGTTCTTCTTCTTCGCCGAAAATAAGTTATTAACCTTAAGCCTAGCGATTTTCCTTTCGGGATTATTATGTGGCTTGCTCGCGTGGCATTTAGGTAAAGCATTAAATTCACTCAAAAAAAGTGCGAATGCCCTCGCCGAAGGTGACTTAAGTCACCGTGTCGATAAGTCAACCACACAGCGTAAAGATGAAATAGGCCAATTAGCCAAGGCCTTCAATAGCATGGCCGACTCCATCGAAGCTATGGTGAATAATCAGCAGCGGCTCATGGGGGATATTTCCCATGAACTACGCACCCCATTGACGCGGCTACAGTTATCCCTTGCCCTCGCCCGTAAAAAAGGTCAGCAGACCACCGAAACGGAACGCATAGGTTATGAAGCTGAGCAACTCGAAAAGCTTATCAGTGAATTGTTAGAACTCTCGCGGGTCAAGCTCAGCACTAACGAAACCAAAGTACATTTAGGCTTGGCCGAATCCCTGAGCCAAGTTTTAGACGATGCGGAATTTGAAGCAGAACAGCAAGGTAAAAGCATTACTATCGATATCGATGAAGAAATTGAGTTAGCGCATTTTCCTAAATCACTTTCCCGCGCGATTGAAAACCTGCTGCGTAACGCGATCCGTTATGCCGCAAGCGACATTCACCTGCAGGCGAGTGCGACGGCTGATCAAGTACAAATTACCATAAAAGACGATGGTCCAGGCATAGATGCCGCCGAACTCGATGCCATTTTTAAACCTTTCTACCGCCCAGACTCGGCAAGACAAAGAGAAAGTGGCGGCTGGGGACTTGGGCTGGCAATCACTGAAGCGGCGATTACCGCCCACAAAGGTAAGATTAAAGCCGAGAACCGTATACCAACGGGCCTTAAAGTGACGATTACACTACCGAAATAGCCGATATGAAGAACAAGTATAGGAGGCAGAACTAATTAGTCGTAATTGGCAACACCTCAGTGTTGCCATCGTGTTAAAACGTAGGAAACGGGATTACAGCTTAACTAATACACGTCCAGTGACTTGGCCTTGGATAATTTTATTCGCGAAATCAGGCACCTCTGCCAATGATATCTGCTGACAAGCTTGCTGATAAAAATGTTCGGGTAGTGCTTTAATCACAGCTTCCCACGCCGCTTTTCGCTTCTCAAATGGACAAGAAACGGAGTCGATTCCCAGTAGGCTAACACCCCGTAAAATAAACGGCATAACGGTTGTTGGTAATGCAAAACCGCCCGCTAAACCACAGATAGCGGCGGCGCCACCGTATTGCATTTGCGCTAATGCTTTGGCGAGGATCTTGTTGCCAACGGTATCGACCACACCCGCCCAGCGCTGCGCCTCAAGCGGCTTAGCATCTTGTTCAAGCTCACTGCGATCAATCACTTCTACGGCACCAAGCTCCTTCAATAAAGGCGCATTCTGTTCAACCCGACCACTGCAGGCGACCACACGATAGCCAGCATTGGCGAGCAAAGTCACCGCCACAGAACCCACACCACCACTGGCACCTGTGACAAGAATATCCCCACTTTGCGGTGTTATCCCAGCCTGCTGCAGCGCTTGCACGCACAACATCGCCGTAAGCCCGGCCGTGCCTATCATCATTGCTTTAGCGGCATCACAACCTTGCGGCATGGGCACCAGCCAGTCGGCTTTAACTCGCGCTTTTTGCGCCATACCACCCCAGTGGTTTTCGCCCACACCCCAGCCCGTCAAAATCACCTGATCGCCAACTTGGTATCTTGCATCCGTCGATTCGCGCACCACGCCCGCAAAATCGATGCCTGGTACCATAGGAAACTGACGAATGATTTTGCCAGCACCGGTCACAGCTAAACCATCTTTATAATTCAGCGAGGAATAGGCGACATCAACCAAGACTTCCCCTTCTGGTAAATCAGCGTCTGTGATTTGTGAAACTTGAGCAAACGTACGTTTATCTTCTTGCGTCAGTAGTAAGGCATCAAACATAAATCGCTCTCCGAAAGCCAAACCGTATTAAACGATATTCAAAAAGTTACCATAAAAGGCATAGACATCATTAACAAGCAGACTTATTGCTAATAGTAAATGCTGAGATCTAAACAGATTAAAGATAATGACCCAGAGTGATCGAGCGCAAGAGATGGCAAGATCTAGCGTCTTTATTGCTTCAAACTCGCCTGCTGTAAAGCGCCACTTTGACCCCAGTAGCGGGCAAACTCAGTCAAGGTCATTCCGGCATTATTCGTTAGGCTCGCATCGCATTCTTTCGCGTATAGCCGCTTTACGATATTGAATTCGGCCTTAATCACAGCGCCCATCATTGCCGTATTACCACGCTTATCTTGCAAACAAGCATTAGCACCATGCTCAAGCAATAAATCCGTTACAGCCTCTTGGCCGTTATAAGCCGCCACCATTAGCGCGGTATAGGTTTGACTATTTCTCTGGTCAATAGGGAAGCCCGCATCGAGAAAATGCTCAAGCACTGTGATATCGCCGGTACGCGCTGCAGCAAAAAAGTAGTCCACCAGCAATTGTACTTGTGCGGTATCGGGCTCGTCCGTTTGACTCACAGTTGCGGGTGTCTGAGCCGAACCTGCCCCCATTGCCACCGACATACTCAGGGCCACAATAATCAATAATAAGATAGCAATAGTGTGTTTCATCAATGGCTTCCAGCACAGCTAAAATAGAGATTTAAACAATAAGACGTGACGAAATGCCCGCAAGACGCCCTCTTAAACTGGGCAGAAAAGAGCTTGTTTACGTCTTGCGGGACTTACTAGGTTCGGACTGTTAACGCGCAAATCTCTGCGACCAAAACAGTCCTAAAAATAACAACATCAGATTGAACGCTGTTTAACGTCAGCCAGATCACCCTTTACGGCCTTGGTTAAACGCTCACCAAACTCTGGGTCTGCACGATAAAAGTGACTGAGCATCTGATGTTTCACATTGGTATCGTTCACTTTGCCTAAGTCACCGGCCAAGTTAGTGATCAGATCTGCTCTATCTTGCTTGCTCAAGCTGCGATAAAAGACGCCCGCTTGGCTAAAGTTATCCTGCTTGCTAATAGCCGTTTGTTGCACAGTCCCCGTCAGCGCAGTTGTTACCGCACGATAACGATTATCTTCGGCCAAGGCTAAATGTACGCTCGGTTGATAGTTCACATCGGACTGGGTATGCCCCATATTGCCCGCACCTTCTTGGTTGTGGTTTGCCACCGCCACTAAGGGGTTATTAATCGGCAATTGCGACAAATTCGCGCCGAGTCGATACAGCTGAGTATCGGCGTAGGAGAACATGCGGCCTTGCAGTAATCTGTCTTCCGAAGGCTCAATCCCAGGGATCAAATTCGATGGCGCAAATGCCGCTTGCTCAGTCTCTTGGAAGAAGTTTGCAGGCATGCGGTTCAGCGTCATAGTGCCCACTTTTTGTTCTGGCACATCTAGCCACACCTTAGTGGCGTCTAACGGGTTGTAATCAAACTTATTAAGCTCAGTCGGGTCGAGTAATTGAACGTACAGATCCCACTTAGGATAGTTACCCTTGTTGATCTCACTATAAAGATCATCGGTTAAATGGTTAAAGTTTTGTCCTTGGACTTTAACCACTTCATCGGGACGTAAGCCTTTAACACCTTGCAGACTCTTCCAGTTAAATTTCACGTATTTAACTTGGTTATCTCGATTCACAAATTTGTACGCATGCACACCGAAACCGTCCATTTCACGATAACTGGCAGGTACACCTAAGTTACTGTAAACCTGAGTCAACATATGGGTTGACCCCGCTTCGTGACTGAAAAAATCGAAGAAACGATTCGGATCTTGCATATTGGTCACTGGCGATGGTTTGAGTGAATGCACCATGTCAGGAAACTTGATTGCATCGCGAATGAAGAATACGGGTAAGTTATTACCTACTAAGTCCCAGTTACCTTGGTCCGAATAAAATTTGGTCGCAAACCCTCGGGGATCACGCAGCGTTTCTGGCGAACCTTTCGAGTGGATCACGGTAGAAAAGCGCACAAATACGGGCGTCACTTTACCTTTTTGTGCAAAGGGTGCCGCTTGGGTTAGGTTACTAAAATCGCCACTCGATACAAACTCACCATGGACACCTGTGCCTCTGGCGTGGACGACACGCTCAGGAATACGTTCACGGGCAAAGCGTTGTAGCTTCTGGATAAGCTGCACATCTTGCAATAACACGCTGCCATTACTGCCCGCTGTGGTCGAGTTTTGGTTATCACCCACAGGTGCACCATTGTCACGTGTCAGGGTATTTGTTGGTAAAGTTTGGGCCTGTACATTCAATGTCAGACCCATAGAAATAATTAAAAGGCTTTTAGTAAGATGCATAACAGTTCCTCTTCTATGCATAACGCCAAGCTCTTTTCTGCCTGCCCGCAGTATAGTTCTGAATTTATAATTAGAAGAAACGATCTTTATCGATTATATGAATCAATAAAACCTATTAGACATAAATTGGCAACAACAAAAAGTCACATTGTCAGATACTGAAGCTAGAGATTGTGGACTAAAACCTCTCGGTTTTAGTCTATTGCGAAGTGGATAAACGTGGGGTGATTAGGAGATATTTGGCGATTGATTGAGCTTCGTAACAAGAGCCGTAAGCTAGCATTAATCCTTAAGCCCCATCTGTTTTAATCGACGGTACAAGGCATTACGGCTGATCCCTAAACGCTTAGCGCATTGGCTCACATTGCCATTACAGGCTTGGTATGCCTGCAGCACATTGCTATAAATCGCCTCATTTAGGGAATCCGATTGAACCTTTGTGGCATTCGGCTCCACAGCGAACTTACCACTTTGCAGGGGTGATGCAGAACGTTGACGGCTTACCTCTTTAAATTCATCACATAAAGATGCAGCTTGTAACAGGTCTACTTTTAACGGCTCGCATGTTAGTTTGGCCGCCAGATAATCAGGTAAATGCTGCCAAGTTAAAGTGTCATCGCCTTCAGCCATCAAGCAAGCGACTTGCATGAGGTTATCCAGCTCACGCAAATTCCCCGGCCAGTCGTATTGCATCATTTGCCCTAACAGTTCTGGGCAGATATCCTGCGCGGCGATACGATGTTTACGATGCAATTTATGGATAATACGCTCGATATCCTGCCGCTCACGCAGCGCAGGTAAACGTACTTGCAGACCATTCAATCGATAGAATAAATCCTGCCGAAACAGCCCTTGAGTCACCTGTTGTTCTAAATCCATATGGGTTGCGGCAATGATTTGGATATCGACTTTAAAGCTTTGATTACTGCCAACGGGTACCACTTCGCGCTCTTGCAATACTCTGAGTAAACGACTCTGGGCCGCCAGCGGCATTTCACCGATCTCATCTAAAAATAAAAAGCCGCCGTGAGCTTGGCGAATTTTACCGATAAATCCAGTGCGATTCGCCCCAGTAAAAGCGCCTGCCTGATAACCAAAAAGTTCAGATTCGACTAATTCAGCGGGCAATGCGGCGCAGTTCACTGCCACTAAAGGCTCGGTGCGACGCGCACTCTGGGCATGGAGCTTTTTAACAAACTGCTCTTTACCGACGCCCGTTTCTCCGAGCACTAGCAGCGGAATTTGCTTGGTGATCACCTTATTGGCATGTTGCCAAGCGCGTTCTAATAGAGGATCGCGAAACCTAACCCCCAACTGATTGAGCGATTTATTGCTAATCGCAACTCGACCCTTAGCGCTGGGAATATTTAAGGATTGAGTCTGTAGATGCAAGGCTAAATGCTGATTAAAACCACCCGCACGGCTCCAATTATCGCCTAAGTACTGCTCGACGGTATCGCCCACCTTAGCATGATTAAGCAATTGTTTCGCCATGGGATTGCACCCCACAATGCGACCATCGCTATCGGCAATCACTATACCCTGCCAACCCGAATTCAACAGGTTTGGCTGCGCAGCTAAATCGATTCGATAATGACTATCGGGCAGATGGCACAAAAGCGCGGTCTCGACCTGTTGCGCCAAACTGGACACTAACATCAGCGTCTGCTGAGTGTGCCTTTGCTGCTCGCTGGTGATATCAATCACCCCTAGCATCTCACCTTGGGGGGAAAATATTGGGCAGGCGGTACAACTCATAAAACGATTTTGGCGAATAAAATGTTGCTCACCCACTACAGATACCGCTTGTTTGGCGGTAAGCGCCGTCCCTATAGCATTAGTGCCTTTGTGCTGCTCGAGCCAATTCACCCCAATATCCAAAGCCACATCCGCCAATTTTGTGGAGTAGCGACTCACGCCCCAATGCTTAAGCACATAACCCTCGGCATCGGAGAGCAAGAGTCGGCTATTAGAATGCGCCATCAACTGATTAAACAAAGGCAAGGCATGGGATTGCACTAATGCTATGAGCATTTGATATTGCTCATGTTTCTGCTTTAGTTCGCAGGCATCGAGCCTAAGATCTTGGGGTAACTGAAATTCTGACAAGCCAGCGCCAATGCTGCGCTGCCATGAATCGGCCAACCACGCTTGTGTCGATGGTAAATGCGGTTTAACTGCCATAGCCGTGCTCCCCAGAGCTGTGTTCCGTTTCGGCACAATTGCTGTGTGCCACTCAATGACAAAGTAACCACAGGACACACTTCTCTCCCTGAGTGCCCATACTTATTCAAATCTGCAAAATTAGCTTTTCATCATACTGTTAGCACAACAAGTGTACAACTCCTGCCAGTTTGGCACTCTCCTTGCGATGCACCCTTGGTATGCAAGCCTCAGGTGTTGCATAAGAGAACACTAAGCTAATCAATAGGATTGGCTTAAAGCAAAACGAAAAATATTTAAAAAGGCATCCAGCAGAGATGCATCAACAAGACTCCCTTGCTGAAGCCAAGAGCGTAAAAATCGCCAACGCCCAGCATGCTATCCACAAGAAGGAATGATTCTATGATTTATGCTCAACCCGGAACCGCAGGCGCAATCGTTAACTTCAAAGAAAAATACGCCAACTTTATCGGCGGAAAATGGGTCGCCCCAGTCAATGGCAAATACTTCGACAATCGTTCCCCCGTGAATGGCCAAAACTTTTGCCAAATCCCGCGATCCGATGCACAAGATATTGAATTAGCGTTAGATGCCGCCCACGCAGCCAAAGAAGCATGGGGTAAGACCTCAGTCACCGAGCGCTCAAACCTGTTACTGCGCATTGCCGATCGCGTCGAGCAAAATCTCGAATACTTAGCCGTTGCCGAAACCTGGGAAAACGGTAAAGCGGTACGTGAAACCTTAAATGCAGACTTGCCCTTATTCGTCGATCACTTCCGCTACTTTGCGGGTTGTATCCGCGCACAGGAAGGCAGCGCTGCAGATATTGATGGCAACACAGTCAGTTATCACTTCCCAGAGCCTTTAGGCGTGGTCGGCCAGATCATTCCTTGGAACTTCCCGCTCTTAATGGCCGCATGGAAAATCGCACCTGCGCTGGCGGCGGGTAACTGTGTGGTACTCAAGCCTGCGGAGCAGACGCCAGTCTCGATTCTGGTCTTGCTCGAGCTAATTGAAGACCTATTACCCGCGGGTATTCTTAACGTAGTCAACGGCTTTGGTGCCGAAGCGGGACAAGCACTGGCCACCAGCAAACGCATCGCTAAGCTTGCGTTTACGGGCTCCACCGAAATTGGCTATCACATTTTAAAATGCGCCGCCGAATCCTTAATTCCATCGACCGTTGAGCTTGGCGGTAAGTCGCCTAACGTGTTTTTTGCCGATGTGATGGACCATGAAGACGAATATTTAAATAAGGCCGTCGAAGGCATGTTGCTGGCCTTCTTCAACCAAGGTGAAGTCTGTACTTGCCCATCTCGGGTGCTAGTCCAAGAATCGATTTTTGATCGCTTTATCGAAAAAGTGCTCGCCCGTGCGCAAACCATTAAGCAAGGTGATCCCTTAGATACCGACACTCAAGTTGGCGCTCAAGCCTCTAAAGAACAGTTCGATAAAATCTTAAGTTACTTAGCCATAGGTAAGGCTGAAGGTGCAGAAGTGCTATTGGGAGGCACACTTTGCCAACTCGATGGCGGACAAAGCGAAGGCTATTACATCAGCCCAACCATTATGAAAGGCCACAATAAGATGCGTATCTTCCAAGAAGAGATCTTCGGCCCCGTCATTTCGGTCACCACCTTTAAAGATGAAGCCGAAGCCTTAGCGATCGCGAACGATACTGAGTACGGCCTAGGTGCTGGTGTGTGGACGCGTGATATGAACACGGCTCAACGTATGGGACGTGGCATTCAAGCTGGCCGCGTGTGGATTAACTGTTACCACGCCTATCCTGCCCATGCCGCCTTTGGTGGTTACAAAAAATCCGGCATCGGTCGCGAAACCCATAAGATGATGCTCAACCACTATCAAAATACTAAGAATCTCTTGGTGAGTTACGATGTGAATCCTTTAGGTTTCTTCTAAGGTTTTTGGGGCTCAAACAAGCTGATGTGAGGAAGCTTTTATTAGGTTTTTAAACGTCTTTGCAAGCAGGCTTATAAAACTTTCCGCATGAGTAATCGATACAAGTGATAAACATGAAAGGGCGAATAGCCCTTTCTTTTTTAACTGAATTTAATTCAAACCTCACTCAGTTTATATTATCAATCCGCGCTAAACGCTGAGCTAATTCAGCAAGAGAGGAGGCTGTTTGTGGATCGCTTTGGGGATCGATAACTTCAACCAGTTTAAGTTTTGGCTGAAAAGGTAACCAAGAACTGCCCGTTGTCATCACTAAATCCAGCACAAACTGACCGTAATAGTGCAACCTCAGTCGGTTATCTGTCATAGGCCAATGGGCATAAAGCAGAAAAGAATCGTACATTTGCGCCAAAGAGGTTGTCGCAATGAGCTTAAACCCTTCATCAAGCAGACTAAACTCGGTCGATTCTTCGAAGGGACAATCGAAAGAAGTGATGACCAAATACCCCAAGGTTTTATTGGATAAAACGCAGCGATATTGGCCTTCAATCACTAGGCCTGCAATAAAAGTGTGAGTAGGTTGGCCATTGAAATACAGGGGTATTTTCAGTGGATTAGGCTCAAACCCATAGGCATGCTCTGTTAGCAGTGAAAACCCCGTTATCGGCTGCATCCCTTACCCCACTTATCTCGTCTACCTATCTCGCCTACTTATCCGCGAAAACACACGTCACGCGGCTCTTGCGGATTCAAATACTAGGACTGGCGGCTTTTCCAATAACAGCCCACTAAGATCAAGTAACCGACAAAATATGCCACGAGATCAAGTGGATCAAAATGGCTACCTATCACTATTCGCGCCAATCGATTTCCACCCAAGCCTAACTTATCGACTAAGCCCCAATACTGGCCAAACTCGATGGCAAAGGCAAACAGCAATACCGCAAACGCCAGCCAAGGAGTTTGAAAAAAGCGTTTAATACCCTCGTCTGTACTATTGGCTACCGGATTGACTACTGGGGGTACAACAACGCGCACCATGCAAAACAGTAAGATCACCACCAATACATCGCCCACAAAACCACGAATAAAACCCGCAGGTGCATATAAGGCGATTAATACTTCGGTCAAAAATAATAAAACGGCATAAATACAAAAGGATTTACGACTCGGATTGCGGCTGATAAAAGCGCGAATAACGGCGGTAGACATAAATAAGTTAATCCCTTCACTCGGTTGAGATGGCAGAATTTACCTTAATACCAATAGGTTAACAAGGACACTTGAGTTGACATTTAACACTCGCCACCCGAGCAAGCGCACCACTCACCCCCATCAATTAGATAAATGTTCGCGCCTCAAAATTTAAGCGAGGTTTAAGTTTGGGTTAAGTAGCCTACACCTAAACCCACTTAGGAGCGTCACACCATGTCATCAAACACACTGCAAACCATCAAAGTCTGGGACCTGTTGATCCGCATATTCCATTGGTCACTCGTCGGCTTTTTTGCCTTAGCCTACCTCACTGAAGGCGAAGACGAGTGGATGACCATCCACAGTTACGCAGGTTATAGCATCTTAATTTTACTGGTGTTTCGCCTGCTGTGGGGCGTGATGGGTACCCACAATGCGCGCTTTAGCAACTTTATCACTCGCCCTAAAGAAGTGCTGGTGTACCTCAAAGGGCTCATCACGGGCAAAGCCAAAGACTACATAGGCCATAACCCCGCTGGGGCAATGATGATAGTGGCCTTGATTGCCAGCATCGCCATCACGGGATTCTCAGGCATAGCTCTGTACGCAACCGACGGGCACGGCCCATTAGCCACAAGCTTTTTCGCCACTTTGCCCGAAGGCCCCATAAAAGAAGTCCATGAATTCTTTGCCAACTTCACAGTGTTCCTTGTGGTCATCCATGTTGGCGGCGTCATCGTCAGCAGCCTATTACACAAAGAAAACTTAGTCAGAGCCATGGTCACGGGCAAGAAACAACGCCCAGTGGAACAAGAAGATTAATCCATTAGCCATTTTGCTTAGCAATAAGACATCCAGCCCAAAAGGAATGCCCTATGAACAGATTAACCAGACACACGAATAAAAGTCGCCTTGCGATAATAGCGATTTCCACCTTGCTGCTGACTAGCCTTAGCGTTAGCGCCGCCAACAGTAAAGTGCAAAGCCTGCCACTTAGCGCCGAGCGTATCGGCACGCAACTGCAAAGCTATCAAGCCCAAGGCGCTGGACCCTTTACCGCCGCCGCAGGACAAAAGCTTTGGCTACAGGACATGGACGGTCGAAGCTGCGCCAGTTGCCATACCGCCAAAGTCACGGACATGGGGATGCACCACAATACCCGTAAACCCATTGACCCTATGGCGCCGTCGATTACCGCAGATCGGTTAACCGACTCAGCCAAAATTGAGAAATGGTTTACCCGTAACTGTAACTGGACCTTTAAACGCGACTGCACGCCACAGGAAAAAGGCGATGCCTTACTCTGGTTAAGCCTGCAATAACCGCCAAATGTCGACCATATTACTCATTCAATAACTCATTTAATTAAATCGATTAATTTCAATACCTTCCACAGAAGGTAACGACACAAAAAGGAAGATGTCATGACTCAACAAGCACACCCTATTAGCTGGCTCCTCGGCTCATCACTCACAGCCGCGGCATTAGCCATTGGCGTTATCGGCATCAGCCTAACCTTAACCGGCACAGGCTATGCCGACGATGGCCGCGAGCTCAGCCGCGCTGTTCCACAAAATGCGGAATATACGGCAGAATGTGGCAGCTGCCACATGGCTTATCCCGCGAACTTACTCCCCGCCGACAAGTGGCGCGCCATTACCGCAAATCTTGATAATCACTTTGGTGACAACGCCAGTCTAGATCCTCAAGTCACTGCTAGAATTGAGGAATATCTGGTTCAACATGCGGCGCAAAATGGTAAGGTGATGAAAAACAGCACGCCGCTGCTCGTAGGGTCTGGGCCGCAGAAGATCACAGAACAGGCATTTTTTATTCGCAAACACGATGAGATCCCAAGGCGTATGGTGCAAGATAACCCCAAAGTCGGCTCATTCAGTCAATGCAGCAATTGTCACAACCTCGCAGAGAAGGGCATATTCGATGAAGATACCGTTAATATTCCTGGCTTTGGCCGTTGGGATGATTAGCAGCCCCAGCTGCAATGCCCACGACGATGATCTTTCAAACAAGGTGGTCGAGTGGGTTAAGGAGGGCAAGGTTTTGCCCTTCGACACCATAATGCAACGCTATGAATCACGACTAAAGGGACGGTTGCTCGATCTCGAAGTCGAGCAAAAACATGGAAGGATCATCTACGAGCTCGAAATCCTTCGTGACGATGGCATAGTGTATGAAATCAAGATTGACGCCAAAACCGGCGAGTGGCTAAAGGAAAAGGTCGACTGATGCGTTTGCTATTGATTGAAGATGATACTGATCTGGTCGCGCGCCTCATCCCCGCCCTTAACAAGGCGGGTTATACCGTCGAGCACGCCGATAACGGTATCGACGGTGCCTTTTTAGGCGAAGAAGAAAACTTCGAAGCCGTGATCCTCGATCTCGGTTTACCCGGCAAACCCGGTTTACAAGTCCTCGGCCAATGGCGACAAAAAGGCTTGGCTATGCCAGTGCTTATTCTCACCGCCCGTGATGCGTGGCACGAACGGGTCGATGGCCTCAAGGCGGGTGCCGATGATTACCTCGGCAAGCCTTTTCACATCGAAGAACTACTCGCAAGGCTCGAAGTGTTGATTCGCCGCCACTTTGGCCGCGCCGACAATGTGTTGCAGCATGCAGGCGTCTCCCTCGATGTCGACAAACAAGCTGTCACTAATGTTGATGGTGCAGTGATAGAACTGACTAAGATTGAATATCGTCTGCTGCATTACTTAATGGTCAATCCCAGCAAAATCGTCTCTAAGTCAGAGCTCAGTGAACGCATTTACGAAGAAGATCAAATCAAAGACAGCAATGTCATCGAAGTGTACGTCAACCGCCTGCGCCAACGCTTAGGCAAGGATTATATCGAAACCCGCCGCGGCCAAGGTTATCGACTCAAGGAGTAAAGGCGTGTATTCACTCAAGGGTTATCTGACGCGCAATCTGCTGATCACGCTCACCTTTGCCATGGTGCTGTTATTGTATTTTCTATACCAAGGCATCCAAATATTAACCCAAGACTTTGTCGCTTCGCGTCTACAACACGATGCCGACAGCCTGATCTCCGCCCTGAATCATAATCCCGATGGCACATGGGCGCTCACCACCGACAGCTTGCCCAATGTGTACCACAGGGTTAATTCTGGGCATTATTTTGCGATTCAAA
Source organism: Shewanella sp. NKUCC05_KAH (assembly GCF_019345585.1). Lineage (NCBI taxonomy): Bacteria > Pseudomonadati > Pseudomonadota > Gammaproteobacteria > Alteromonadales > Shewanellaceae > Shewanella > Shewanella sp. NKUCC05_KAH. The sequence continues at coordinate 3,257 of NZ_JAHKQZ010000017.1, read as the reverse complement.
TCGGCGAGCAAACTCTGCGTTCACGCTCCCTATTCGACCATAACGTGAACATGCCTAAACTGACCGCTGGTGAGCAACACCAAGCCACTGAGTTTGTCAGCAAAGAGCATTGGCTGATGTTCAGTCAGGCCGTTATCAAAGATGATCAATTAGTTACCCTGTGGGTGACAGAAGATATTAGCTCGCTTGAACAAACCCAAGTGCAGTTTTTAGCCTTTGCCAGCGCAGCCGTGTTGCTCACGATTGTCATTCTATTAATAGCACAGTATCAATTACTTAAACGCGGTTTTAAACCCTTAGAGCAGATGCCAGAAGCTATACGGCAAATGCGCACCCAAGGGCAAGAAATCAATCCTGACCAAGTGCCAAGTGAGATAGTCCCACTGATCGAAGAGATAGATCGTTTAGTCAGTCAATTGGGCCAGCGAGTACAACGCTCCCGTAATGCCTTGGGTAACTTAGCCCACGAAATGAAACGTCCGTTACAAGGGCTGCAGTCCTACCTAGAAAGCCTTCCACCAGAACAGCGGAGTGAGGGCAGCAAGGTGCTCGCAAACCTGCACCACATCATCGAGAGAGAGCTTAAGCGCACTAAGATTGTTGGCCTGTCCACTCCAGGGCGTTATACCGTGCTCGATGACGATCTTGCGCCGCTAATCAAAGTAATGCAGCGCATTTACCCAGACCGCATTATTCATAGCCATTACACGAGCGGCTTAGTAATGCCATTTGATCGGGATGACTTACTCGAACTCTTAGGCAACTTGCTGGATAATGCCTGCAAGCATGGTCGCAAAAATATTGAGATCCATATCAGTCAGCAAAACGTGCCAACCACAGGCTATGGGATAGAAGTGAGTGATGATGGCGAAGGCGTCTCCGATGCCGCGCTGTCCGTTATCATTGAGCGCGGCATTCGGCTAGATGAAAGCATCCAGGGCCATGGTTTAGGATTATCTATCTGCAAAGATATCGTTGACAGTTATCAAGGCGAACTCGGTTTTAGCCATGCGAAACAAGGCGGGCTTAAAGCCAGCGTATTTCTGCCGCTCCCGAGTTAAACGGTATACTCACTCGGCCTGTGCCCACTGAGTTCATGCAAGCCAATAGAGGGTATAATTTGCCCATTCCCCCTTTCAGCAATCAGTCTAGAGATTTATATGAAAGTTATCGACCTAAAATCGGCCCCGCAGCACATTCCACAATTGGCGGAGTGGCATCATCAAGCATGGGCACATTTGATTTCTGCGGATGCTTCAGTCACTACGTTGATTGAGGAAATGAACGAGTATTTAACTGACGCCGCCATCCCCAAGATGTTTATCTGCGAACAGGCAAATCAAGTGATGGGATCATCTTCATTAATCATCGCAGATATGGACAGCCGAACTGACTTAAGCCCGTGGCTCGCCAATGTGTATGTGAATGCAGACCATCGAAATAAAGGATTAGGTAAGTTGCTAGTCAATGCCGTCATTGAGCATGCTAGAGCGATTGGTTTACAGAAAATCTATTTATTTACTGCAGATAAAGCCGATTTTTATCGAGCGCTGGGTTGGTCAATGATTTCGCATGAAGATTATAAGGGCGAGATGGTCACGATAATGGAGTATGAATTAAGTCAGCAAAGTTACTAAGTTACTAAGTTAAGAGAGCAAGCTCCACGACGGACGTCGTGAAGCTGTACATGCGGGCTAAATATCTAAATGTGATATCCAATACTTAGCGACAAGCCGATGGCTTTAGTCAATTTCAATATCCACACCGAAACGATTGGATAGTTGGCGTTGCTCGTGCAGAATTTCAATTCGGCGGCGAGTGTCTTGGGTCAACTTGTCTTTGAGGCGCAAACCACTGGTAATGGCGGCTTTTTTGGCTTTCTTGCTCTTCATCGGTAAATCAGTTGTCGTTGCATCCGTAGGACTCTCGACGGCTTGAGATTCGATAGACATAGCTAACTCCTTTAATTAGAACCTTAAATAGGCTCTTCCAGTAAATCCCTGCTCTAGACGAAAAAACAGGTCATCTATAATGAGTCAATTCGCCATTCACTATTTAAGTAACAGATAATTTGGCGACTCATAAACTTACGGTCCATATCATTCACCTAAGCCAACAAGATTAAATACATGCTGATAGGATGAAGATGATCGAGACATAAGGTCGAAATGAAAAACTGAGTATTGATTTACTTCATCGACGCAACAGAACCCTAACGAGTCCTAAATTTCCCGGCGACAAAGCGGCATAACATAAGTAAAGAAAGAACAGGTAGTAATGCAGAAAGGTTGGTAAGCTCGAGCGGCAAAGCGCTGCTGCGCAACAATTAGGCTACGCAACAGTACTACATCTAGCCTAGATTTACGACTTATATGGCATAGCGCCGAGGTAATCTTTCTTGCCAATTTCAACACCGTTGTGGCGCAAAATCGCGTAGGCTGTTGTTACATGGAAGTAAATGTTCGGAATAGCGTGCTCAATGGCAAACTCATAACCCGTCAGATATTTTCCTTCCCAACGCGGTTGTGAGACATGGATCGTGGCCGCATTAGCAAAATCATCCGCTTTGAACGTCGCTAAGTAATCTAATACTGAGCTAATACGCGCTTGTAACTCAGCTAAAGTCGTTTCGCTATCATCGTGCTTTGGCACTGTATCTAAGTTATCGGTCAAACGTGCCACGCCAATTTTGGCAGTATCGCAGGCAATCTGAACTTGGCGAATAAGATTGAATTGATCCGGCGCTAAACGTGAGTTTAATAGAACCGACATATCAACTTTCTTGAGGTTTGCGAAGCATTCGCCTTTTTCAAGAATAACGCTTAAATTTTTCAGCATCTTGCTAAATTGTACAACCGTTAAATCATAAAGCATGGCATGGACCTCATTGATGGACGCTACAAAACTGCAGCACTTAAGACGATCTTGGGGCAAATTACTCAATTTCAATCATTCTTGGAATTTAAGTATCTGCTTAATAATAAATACTTCAATATAAACGATATTAAGTCAATTAGGACAAGAAAAAGATAGACGTTACCTGTAGGGATAGAGCGTCAGCTACAAGCTAAGAGATTAAAATTATCTCGGACTGATCCGAATAACAATAACGTACACTCGTAGGAATTGGGATGGCCGGCTATGACGATAACCACATGCTTCGAGCCCGAAGCATTAGCGTCACTGACACGAAATATCCACAACGCCATAACGAAAAAAGCCTCATCTTTCGATGAGGCTTATCTCTTAATGTTGGC